>CANJHY010000150.1:0-11952 GCA_947474275.1 Betaproteobacteria bacterium | reverse complement strand
TTGCCGATTACCTTGCGCCCTTTGACGAGCGCCAGCGCCTCGGCGTAGCGTTCGAGCGGAAACGTCGCCATCACATATGGCTTGAGCTTACCCGCGCTGTAGAGATCGAACAGCTGCTGGCGCACCACGCGGCATTTCTCGGGTTCGCGGTCGCGGTAATCACTGAACTGCAGGCCGATCGCCGCGATGTTCTTTACCAGCAGGTGGCCGGCCTTGATTTCGGGAATGCGCCCGCCGGCGAAACCGACGATGACCATGCGGCCACACCAGGCGACCGCGCGCATGCACGCGTCGAACACGTCGCCGCCGACGTTGTCGACCACGATATCAACACCGCGTTTGCCCACCGCGGCGAACACCTGCTCGCGCAGTTTCTCGCGCAAGTCCGCGACGCTCGTATCGATGACGTGATCGGCGCCGGCCGCTTTCGCCGCCGCGGCCTTGGCGGGACTGCTGACGGCGGCGAGCACCACCGCGCCCAGCGCCTTGGCCACCTGTACGGTCGCCATCCCCACGCCGCCCGCGGCGCCCGTCACCAGCACGATTTCGCCCGGCTTCAATTGCGCGCGCTCGACCAGCGCGAAGTGCGCGGTGTTGTAAGTAAGCCCCATCGCCGCCGCTTCGGGAAAGCTGATCGCGGCAGGTAGCACATGGCAGTTGACCGCCTTGGTCGTCACCTGCTGCGCATAGGCGCCGAACTCGACCTGCACCAGCACGCGATCGCCGGGTTTGACCGACGTCACACCCGCGCCCACCGCATTGACTACACCGGAACATTCCTTGCCCGGCACGAACGGCAGCGGCGGCAGGAACTGGTACTTGCCGTCGATCACCAACAGATCGGGAAAATTGATGCCCGCGGCGCGCACGTCGACGAGCACTTCACCCGCGCCAGGCGCCGGCACGCTCCACTCTTCGACTTGCAGCGCGTCGGACGCGCCGAATTTTCTGACGACGAGTGCTTTCATTGATTGCTGTTCCTGGATCTGCGAAACGCCGGATATTAGCAAATTGCGCCGCGGCACGGCGGCGCCGTACAAACAAAAAGGCGGGGAGGCCCCCGCCTTTTTGCGTTGCTTCGATCGCCCCCTTGCAAGGGCGAGGCGAAATTACTTCTTCATCGGCGTTTCTGCTTTCGCGGGAGCTGCCGGGGCTGCTTTCGGTGCGTCGGCTTTCGGCGCATCTGCTTTGGCGGCTTTCGCGGCTTTGGCATCGGCTTTGGCTTTGGCTTTCGCTTCCGCTTTGGCTTTCGCCGCTGCTTGTTTCTCATCAGCCTTGGCTTTCGCGGCGGCTTTCTTCTCGTCGGCTTTGGCTTTCTTCTCTTCTTTGGTCATCGCTTTCGGGGCTTCCGCTTTCGCGGGGGCCGCCGGAGCGGCCGCCGGAGCGGCTGCCGGAGCAGCTGCCGGGGCAGCTTTAGGCGCATCGGCCGCAACCGCGGTCAGGGTGGTACCAGCAAATGCTACGGCGATCAGGGTGGCTAACAGCTTGTTCATTTTGTTCTCTCCATTGGTTAATCCGGTGGTCCGGATGAGCATATAACGCGCGTCCCCGCCGGCAGTTGACAGCCCTAGGCAGGGGGGGGCCGCCTGCCCGCGCGCGCGCCGGTCACCACCCCGCCGCCGCCCAGCAAGGCGGCGTTGCCCCAGAACACCGCCAGCAGGCCAAACGCCGAGCCGAGGGCGCCGAACACCACCGGGCCGATCACCCGCGTCAGGTGGTTGATGGTCAACCGCAACCCCAGGGCCTCGCCCGAGCGCCCTTCCGCCGACCCGCTGAATGTCAACATCATGGTGATCGGCTGACAGCAGCCCATGCCGAGTCCGAACATGAAGGCGGTGAGCGCCAGCACCAGCCCGTTCTCGAACAGCGGCACCAGCATCAGGCTGACCGCGCCGAGATAAAACGAACAGGCAAGCAGCCTCTCCACGCTCCACATTTTCAGCAGCCGCGGCATCACGAGCCGCACCACGAACGCCGCCGCAGAAAACGTCGCCAGTACCATGCCGATGACCGATGCCGACAGGTCGATCGAATGCGCATAGATCGGCAGGTAAAACTGGTACATGTCGATGCCGGTCACGACCAGGCTGCTGGTGGCCAGCACGCGCCACACGCCGGGCCGCGCGAGCGCTTCGCGGATGCTGCCCGAGCGTGCCGACGCCGGCTTCGCCGCGGCTACCGCCATCTTCCTGGCGACGAGCAGGACCACCGGGATGAGCGACACGCCGACCACGTACAGGCAGGCGTAAGCGTAGCCCGCTTGATCGATGGAAAAGCCGACCATCAGCGGACCGATGAAGCTCGCGATGGCCAACACAAGGCTGAAATTGCTGAAGTTGCGCGCCTGCTCGTCAGGCCCGCTCAGCAAGCCGACCAGGTTCTGCAGCGCGACGTTGATGAACGTGAAGGAAAACCCGTTCATCGCTGCGGCGACGAACAGCGCCGGCATTCCCGGCACCAGGTAGGGCACCAGCATGCCGCACGCGCCACCGGCCGCGCCTATGGCGAGCGGCCAACGCGAACCGAAACGGTCGGCAACACGTCCCGCCAACAGCGACAGCAGCATGGGGAAAACCGAAAACGTCGCGGCCAGCACGCCGACGGTGACCGGCGTCGCGCCCAGATGCAGCGCATACAGCGCGAGCAGTACGCGGCCCGCGCGCACGCCCGTCATGCTGAAAAGCGTCAGCGCAAGGACATGACGTATCGACATTGCGCGCGTCAGCGCCGGCGCCGGGTGGCGCTGACGGGCATCATTGCGGCGCGGGCGGCGGTGGTGTCCTGCTCAACATCATTTCTTTGCCGCGTCCGCGCTTCTGCAAAGTCTTTTCTTTGCTGCGTCCGCATTCCCGCAAAGTCATTTCTTTGCGGCTTCCATCTCGGCAAATGCTTCGCGCGCGAGTCGAAAACCATCGATGCCGGCCGGCACGCCAGCGTACGCGGCGACCTGCAGCAGCACTTCCTTGATTTCATCCTTGGTCACGCCGTTGGTGAACGACGAGCGGATATGCAGCTTCAGCTCGTGCTGACGGTTCATGATGACCAGCATCGCGATGTTGAGCAGGCTGCGCGTCTTGCGCGGCAAACCCGGGCGCGTCCAGATGGAGCCCCACGCCGCTTCGGTCGCGAACTCCTGCATCGCCATCGCGAACTCGTCGGCGCCCTTGATCGATTTTTCCACGTACTCTTCGCCCAGCACTTCCTTGCGCACGGCCAGACCCTTGTTGAACAATTCGGATGCCATCGATAACCTCCTTTAGGTAAACAAAAAAACGGCGCCGCCAGTGCACGGCGCGAAAAGGACAATCGCGCACAGCGCCGCGATGCCCGCGAAAAATTTATGCAGGGACATAGCGCCGCAGCACAATCCGCAGAAAATCGCGGAAATGCGGGCGCATCTTGATGGTCCACGGCGTGTCGACCGCTTTTTTCCACGCGGGCGATGCCGGCACCGCGGGCGAATCCAGATGGTAGAGCGCCACGTACTGGTGCTTGCCGCCATCCATCCTGAAGCGCCGCGCGCACAAACAGCCGGAGACAGCTGCCAGCGCCGGCACGTGCTCTTCGTTGTACCAGGCGTTGAACTCGGTCTCTGCTTCCGGCGCGACATTCATGGCGACCATCAGCATGCCCTCGGCGTGCACCGGCGCAGCAAGCCGCCCCGGCACGAGTTGCACGGCTTCGACGCGGCAGACGCGCTGCGCTTTGCCGACGATGCGCTTCGACCACGGCGATAAATTCGGACCGGCGATGGCGGTGTAAGCCGGGCTTTTCAGTATGGCGAGCGTGTCGAGATCGTAGGTCGCAATGGAAATTTTTTGATCGTCGGCGCCCAGCCAGCGCTGCGCGTTGACGAAGCCCGCCACGCGCAGGCGCTCAGGCACGTGCTCGGAGTCGTACCAGGCGTTGAATTCATCCGTCGCAATAGACGAAAAATTGAATCCCGCGACCAGCAGGCCCATTGGTTCCGTCATGCTGCTCCGCCCCCTGCGTTGCGACTAATCGACTTTGATGCCTGCAGCTTTGACCACCGGCGCCCACTTCTGGATTTCACTGTGGATTTTCTCGCCGGCCTGCTCGGGCGTCCCGCCGACCGGCTCGAAGCCGTTGTCTATCATGCGCTGCTTCATGTCAGGCGCGGCGATGAGTTTATTGAACTCGCTGTTGAGACGCGCGACGATCTCCTTCGGCGTCCCGGCCGGCGCGAGTATCGCGTTCCACGACGTCACTTCGTAACCCGGCACTCCGCTTTCGGCTATGGTAACCAGGTCAGGCAGCGCCAGCGCGCGCTTCGCGCTCGTCACCGCGACCGCGCGCACCCTGCCCGCCTTGATCTGCTGTACGACAGTGGCCGGCTCACCGAAGATCATGCTGATTTCGCCCGACAACAGCGCGATGGCCGCCGGCCCGCCGCCCTTGTACGGCACGTGCGTTATTTTCGTATTCGTCATCATCGTGAACAGCGCTCCGGTCAGATGGTTCATCGCGCCGCTACCGCTCGAGCCGTAGCTCAACTGGTCGGGTTTCGCTTTCGCCAGGGCTATCACGTCCTTGACCGTCTTCACTGGCAGCGATGGATGCACCACCAGCACCTGCGGCACTTGCGCCGTCCAGATGATGGGCGCGAAATCGCTCTCCTTGAACGGCAGCTTGCTGTAGATGCTGGGGTTGATCGCATGCGTGCCTGCGTAGGCGAACACTATCGTGTAGCCATCCGGCGGCGATTTCGCCGCCATCTCGGCGCCGATGTTGCCGGCAGCGCCGCCGCGGTTGTCGATCACCACCTGCTGGCCGAGCGCCTCGCCGAGCTTGGGGCTGACGATGCGAGACAGTACGTCGGCGCCGCCGCCCGGTGGCCATGGCACGATGAAGCGGATCGACTTGTGCGGATAGTTTTGCGCGAATGCGGCGCCGGCCAGCAGCATTGCACAGGCGGTTGCGCTACAGAATTTCGACTTTGTCATTTTGGAGTTCCTCGCAAAAAATTACTTTAATCTACCCGCAGTCACCACGATCTTTGCCCGCTTGCGTCCCGCCCAAACCGGTCAATGCGGCGGCGTCATGCGCGGCGAAGCGGGACGATACACTGCTACGGTCGCAGCGAGTGCCGGCACCGCTTTGGCGTCGATCACTGCCAGACCGCGATATGGCGTCGAATGGTCGATGGCCTCGCACTTCAGCCAAGTAAATTTGAGGCCGGCAATGTCGCCTTCCGGCTTCCCGCGATCGGCCACCAGCATGACTGCGTTGTCGGCGACCTGCGGCGCAAAGTCGAGCCCTGAAAACAAGTTGCGCTTGTAGTATCTCTTGTCGATCAACGTCTGCCACTCACCCATGCCGCGCACGCTCAGATAGTACGGGTCCTTGAAGATATCGCCGGACGTCATGCTGTAGATCGCGAGCGACGGTGGCGAGCCGGGAGTGTCGGTCTTGAAGCGCTGCGCGGACGAAACGCCGGGCACCGTGGCCATGATGCGCAAATGCTCGAGATACCATGCGTCCCAACCCACCGCACGCGAATTGTCAGTGATGCCGCTCTGGCTGATGAATATCATTTTTCCACCGCCTGCGCCGCGTTGCGTCCCGCGAGGCGTCCCGAAATAAACGCCCAGCCGAGATGATGGCCGTGGCCTTCGAGCAACAGGCCGCCCTGCCCCGTCGAGCCCGCCGCATACAAGCCGGGAATCACGCTGCCGTCGGCGCGCGCGACTTCATGCCGGTCGGTGACTTTCAGTCCGCCGTCGGTAAATACGACGTAGCTTTTCACCGGACCGAGCGCGTAGTACGGGCCCTGATCGATTGCCGGCCGCGTTTCGCGCACCGAGTTGTAATCGGCGAGCGAGCGCGTGAGGGCTTCCTGCGCTACGCCCATGCTCGCAGCCAGCCCCGCCACGGTTTCGGATTGATGAAAAATATCGGCGCGGTTACGGCGGTAATCCGCGAGATATGCGTACGCGACGCCGGGCGCCGTTGAAACGAAGTACGGCCAGCCGGAAAATTTTTGCGCGAGCCTCTGGTCGAACACTATCCACGCGATGCGGTCGGGCTGCTTGGCAGTGTCGAGGTTGGGCTTGCCGAGTTCGTCGGTAAAGCGTTGGCCGTTCTTGTTGATCAGTATGGCGCCTTCTTTGTACAGGTCCGGCGAAGGTCCCAGCGCGGTAGTGAGAAAGCTCATCAGGAACGGCCGCAGCAGGAACTGCGGCACGTGGTCCATCGCCCACGCGATCATTTTCGCGATTGGCTTCATCGGCGGCAGGTTCTGGATGAAGTTGGACCGCGTCGGCGGGATGAAACGCATGATGGGCCCGCGCACGATGTCGCCGTTGATGACCGTGGCGCCGAGTTCCAATGCCATGCGATGGCCATCACCGGTCGCGGTCGGATTCACCGCATCGACATCGACGACGTCTGGCGAAGCGTAGCGCGCCTTCATGTCGCGGCCGTTGCTGTAATCGCCGGCTGCGAGCACCACGCCGCCGCGCGCGCGGAACTCATGTGTCGTGCCATCAGGCAACTTTGCTTCGACGCCTACCACGCGGCCATTTTCAGTCAGCAGGCGCTGTGTCGGCGTGTTGAGCCGGATGTCCACGCCCAGCGCACGACAATGTTTGGTGAGGTGATAAGCGAACGATTTTGAATTCGGCACCACGTTGTGCATGCGGTTGTAGCGGTGCGGTGGTTCCGGCATCGGGCCGACGAACACCACGCCCAGCGATATCAGCCAGTCGAGCATTTCGGTCGTGTTATCGACGAGGATGCGGCGCAGCGCAAGATTGTCGCGCGGCGCCAGCGCACCAGCGTGCAGCGCGAGGTCTTCGAAATGCTCGTCGGCGGAATCAACAATGCCGGCTTTTTTCTGGTGCGGCGTGTTGGTCGCCGTGATCGAACCGACCGACCATGAAGTCGAGCCGCCGGTCTGCGGATTTTTTTCCAGCAATATCACCTTGCGGCCGAGCCGCGCGACTTCCGACGCCGCGGCAAGTCCGGTGCCGCCGCCGCCGACGACGATGACGTCGGTGTGAGTTACTTCAGCCAATGACTCCTCCATCTAACCAAATTCTGTAAATAAAAAGGCGGGCAACGCCCGCCCCCCTCTCGCCTTACCGCCGCGCAGCGGCTCAGTTCCCCGGCAAATGATGGATCTCGGGAAAATAAATGTCTTTCCACGACGCGGCCTTGGTCTTGATCGAGCCGACGTCGAACATGAAATCCGCGTATTTCTGGATGTTCCTGGGCGTCGCCGTGAACACCAGGTTGGGGTCCTCGATCTGCTTCTGGATTTCCGCCACCGTGCTCTTCTTGTCGCCGGATATCCGCAGGTAAATCTCCGCCGCCTGCTTCTTGTCCTTGTTGATAAGGTCGATGGCTTCGATGAACGCCGCGAGCACCGCCTTGTAGACACGCGGATTGGCATCGTGAAACTTGCTGGTTGAATACAGATTGGAAAAAGTCGTGGGCCCGCCCATGACATCGTCCGAGCTCATGATGCGCTGGACACCGGGCTGCTCGAGTTCCTTGTACATGAACGGCGGCGACGTGAAATGCGCCGTGACGTCGCGCTTCGACAGGAATGCGGCCATGCCGTCGGGATGCGACATCGATACCGTCAACGGATCGAGTTTCGCGTAATTGTCCTTGCCCCACTCTTTCACCGCAGCCATTTGCATGATGATCGCCGGGATGGAAACCTTGACTGCAGTCACCGCGATTTTGTCCTTCTCGGTGAAATCGCGGATGCTTTTCACGTTCGGATTGTTTGTATTCAGCCACATCGGGGTCAGCACCATGCCCGCGACGCCTTTTATTTCATTGCCGGAGCCCTTGGTGCGCGCCCAGATCGTGATGACCGCGGGTGGCCCGTTGGTGCCGTAATCGATCTGCCCGGAAAGCAGCCCGTCGTTCATCGCCGCCGGATTGCTGAGCGTCATGAACACACCTTTGACCTCGGGCAGCCCCGCCGCCTTGGATTGCTTCTCGACCAGCTTCTGGTCTTCCATCACCATCAACGGCAGGAATCCCAAACCGAACTGCTTGGTGATGCGCACTTCGTTTACTTCCGCCTGCGCAACGCCGCATAGCAATACGGCGCTGACAGCGGCAATCCATTTTTTGCGGAATGTCATGCTGACCCCGATGCGTTATGTACTTGTATGAGACGTATTATGCCGAGCGCAGGTGCTTGACCGCGATCTTGTGCGAATCCGGCTCGGAAAGTTTTCTCAGCAGACTGCCGCAATTCATGATCTTCGGATCGACGTTCATCGCGGCGTAGGCCTGCCACGCGGACGCCTGCACCGCCGAGTACACCGGCTTGCCGAGATCGCGCTCCAGCATGTCGAGCACTTCGAGCGCACGCAATTGCGTGCACGCCACGAACACGGCTTCCGAGTCCGGCGTCGTCATTTCCTTGACCTTGGCGTAGATTTCTTCCGGCTGGACCTTGGCGTGATCGAACATGTCGAGCATGTCGAAAGTGCCGAGCTTCAACACTTCAACACCGTGCGCCTTGAGGAAATGCTTGAGGCGCTCGTTGGTGACGTCCACGTACGGCGTCACCACGTCGATTTTCTTGTAGCCGCCCGCCAGCATGCTGGCCGCCATCGCGCCCGCGGTGGTGACGGTCGGCGCTTTCGTGATCTCGGTCAACTGGTCGCAGATCTTTTTATTCCACGCCGGGCCTTCGAAAAAACTGCCGCTGGTGCAGCCGTAGACGACGACGTCGGGCTCGACCATCGCCACTTCCGCCGCAGCGTGCTTGCTCGCGCTTTCCATTCCGCGCAGTTCTTCGGGCGTGCCGTGGCGGCCGCCCGCAATGCGCGCGCTGTGCACCGAGACACCCTCGGGCGCCATGCGCCAGAACTCCGTTTCCATCGTCGTGTTGATCGACGGCACCAGCAAACCAATCCTTCCACGCCATCCGTACATAGTCTTTCTCCTTAATTATCTCAAGATTAGTTCAGAAACAATTCGGAACCGCAGATAAGCGCAGATGAGATCAAAAGCGAAACTCGATCTGGTTGTTTGTTTATGGATTTGCATCTGCGTTTATCTGCGTTCATCTGCGGCTAATAAGATTTAATGCTTTAAGCCAATTGGGTCTGTTTGCTCGGCGCCGTCAGGTCGCGCAGCAGGCGGCCGAAGCCCGGCACGCCCTCGGTGCGGCCCAGAGCGCGCAACGCGGCCCAGATACTGACCTGTGTAGTAGACAGCACCGGCTTGCCGAGTTCCTTTTCGAGCCGCTCGATGACGTCCATGGTTTTCCAGTTGGTGCAGGCAAGCACGATCGCTTCGGCGTCGGGCCGGTCGATTTTTTTTGCGAGGTCATAGGCGCTCGACGCGTCGAGCCGGCCGACCACCAGGTTGTCCACCAGCCCCAGGCCGTGCGCACCCAGCACGTTGAAGCCGTTTGCTTCGAGAAATTCTTTGGCGATGGCGTTCACTTTGTCGTCGTAGGCCGCGCCCAGCACCACCCGCGATATGCCCAGGTGTTTAAGCGCTTCGATCAGCGCCGTCGAAGTCGTGGTTGCGCGCTTGCCCGATGCGGCCTCGATTTTCTTCGCCATTTCGCGGTCGTAACCGAGGCCTTTCAGAAAACTCGGCGCCGCGGCGCCCAGCACGATGATGTCGACGTCGGCGGTTGCCAGCGCGCGGCTCTGCGTTTCGATGTGATCGGCCGTGCCGGCGATGGAATCGGCGGCGATCTGCACGAGCGGCAGCCGCGCCACATGCAGAGTCACGTCTTTAGGCAACGCGCGATAGAATTCGGGCTCGACGGTGGTGTTGGAAGACGGAACCAGCAAACCGATACGGCCCAAATGAATTCTCCGGAAATCAAAGCGCGGGTGATTGCTGCGGGGGGCCCGTGTCCGCACGGAACGCGGGGTTGATCTAACGAAGCTATTTATAATCTAGCGGGCAAAGCGTGTCAAACAAACCGCGTTCACCCGCGAACCGCCGGCAAACCGCGCCGCTATGCACCGAAATAAAGCCGCGCCGGGTTGTCGACCAGAATACGGCGCCGTGTTTGTGCGTCGGGCGCCCACTCCCACAATAATTTCATCAGCGGTAGATCGTCCGGCGCCTCGCCTTTAACCGACGGATGCGGCCAGTTCGTCGCGAACAACAGGCGCTCCGGCCAGCGCTGCACGAGTTCACGCGCAATCGCGCCGTTGTCTTCGTAATGCGGCGGGCCGCTTTTCGAGCCGTGGTACGGCGCCGACAATTTCACCCAGCAGCGGCCGGCATCGAGCAGACGATAGAGCGCGCGCACGCCGGGACTGTTGTTGTCGAAAGGTGCTGTGAAGCGGCCGATATGGTCGATGACGACGTCGCACGCGAGCTTTTCGAGCATAGGAGCGCGGTCGGCAATCTGCTCGCCGGGCAATTGCAGGTTGATGTTCCAGCCGAACTGCGCAATGCGCTGTGCCATCACCGGCATGGTTTCCCACTCCATCGGGCGGCCCGGCAGCATCACGTAGCGCAGACCGCGCATGCCCGCGGCGGTCAGCCGTTCGAGTTCCGCATCCGGCGCCTCGGGACCGACGATGGCGACGCCGCGCGCACTATCGCCCATTTGTTTCATTGCATCGAGCGTGCACGCATTGTCGGTGCGATATGCGGTCGACTGCACCACGACCACGCGACCGAGCCCCAGGCGCTTACGTAAGGCGAGGTAATCGGCCACGGTCGCCTTGCGCGCCGGCGCGTGCGCGTCCGGCGCCATTGGAAAGCGCGGGTCGTAAATATGCATGTGGCAGTCACAGGCGTCCGCCAGCTTTGCCGTCTCGGCATGGATATCTTGCATGTTCCTCCGGAAAAGTATCGCGCGGAATATTATTACCGGCGCGCGTCCGTATAATATCCGAAATGAACGCCGCCAAAACAATCCCCATGTTCGCCCGCCTCCTCATCATGCCGCTCGCGGTGCTTGCAACAACCTCTGCGTACGCGCAAAGCTATCCGGACAAGGCTATGCGCATGATCGTGCCGTTTTCGGCCGGCGCCGGAACCGACCTCCTGAGCCGCGTTATCGCGCGCAAGCTGCAGGAAGCATGGGGCCAGAACATGATCGTGGAAAACCGGCCCGGCGGCGGCACCATCATCGGCGTGGAGATCGCGGCCAAGGCGCCGCCCGACGGCTATACGCTCGTCATGGTGACGCCGTCTTTCATCATCAACGCGACGGGAATCAAGAAACTGCCTTACGACAGCATCCGGGACTTTGCTCCGGTCACGCTGTTCGCGACGTCGCCGCTGCTGCTCGTCGCACACCCGTCGCTGCCCGTGAAGTCCGTGAAAGAGCTGATTGCTCTTGCCAAGGCGCGGCCAGCGCAAATTACCTACGCTTCCGCCGGCAACGGCAGCCCGACGCACCTCGGCATGGAAGTGTTCAGAAGCCTGGGGGCCGTGATGATCCACGTGCCGTACAAAGGCGCCGCACCCGGCGTGATCGACCTGCTCGGCGGCCACGTGCAGGTGATGATGACCACACTCGCTTTCGTCAAACCGCATGTCGAAACCGGCAAGCTGAACGCGCTGGGCGTCAGCACGGCCAAGCGCCTTGCATCCCTGCCCAAGGTGCCGGCAATCGCGGAAACGGTTCCCGGTTATGAGGTGATCAACTGGTGGGGCGTGCTGGCGCCAGCGAACACACCGGGCGCGATCATCACGAAGCTGAACGGCGGCATGGTGAATCTGCTGCGCGATGCCGACGTGCAGGAGACCCTCGCGCGCGAAGGCATAGACCGCGCGGGGTCCACGGCCGCAGAGTTCAGTGCCTACATCCGCTCAGAAATCGCGAAGTGGACGAAAGTCGCCAAGGAAACCGGCGTCCAGCTGGATTAGTATTCTCGAAAAAGCCGTTCGCCCTGAGGTATCGACGGGTGAACGCGGATGACCGCCGATAAGCTCAAGGAATTTGACCTTGATTCGGGGACAAGTCTGGAATTATAT
>CANJHY010000149.1:0-12022 GCA_947474275.1 Betaproteobacteria bacterium | reverse complement strand
GCATGGGTGAAACAGCGCAACATGCTGCAGTCGCACTGCTGCCGTGCAGATGCGGCGTCCGACGTGCATGGGGGATGGTTCAAGAAAGCACTCGATGCCGGCGTCAAGGTGGCGCTCGGCTCTGACATCCGACCGCTGAAAGATGCGGCACTGCTCGAAATGGGCCTCTGGATCAAGGACGGCGCGACCACCTGGCAGACTCTGCTCGCTTCGACCATCAACGCCGCAACCGTGTGCGGTGTCGGCGACGAGCTCGGCACCGTGGAGACCGGCAAGCTCGCCGACCTCATCGTCGTCGGCGACAATCCGCTAGACGACATCAACAATGTGCGCAAACTTCAGTTAGTGTTCAAGGAAGGCCGCATTGTTTCCGACAAGCGGACCGCGGCGTAAACCGGGCATCCAGGCATTATGTTGATTACGCAGGTCCTTCGGCGGCATGAACTCCCGTTAGATCATGATCTCCGCTTTCTGTTGTGAATTAATCCATTTCCAACATACCTGTAAACGCGAAGCCCCGCGACACGTCGCAGGGCTTCACGGATTGCCACTTGCGGTGGCGTTGGTGCAAAAACGATTATTTCTTGAACTTGATTTCCGCGGCGGTAACGCCCAGGTCGAGTGCCAGGCCGATCTGCTTGGTGTCGAGATCGAGCGTCGCGCTCACGGTAGCGGCCTTCATCTCCGTGCCCGTCATGTTTTTCTTCGCGTCATCCGCCGCGGACGCGAACTGCGGAGCGCCGGCGAAGGCGGCCAGAATTGCTGCAGTAATAAGTTGTTTACGCATGGAATCCTCCGTCGAAGTCGAAATTATTGGTTTTAACCGCATGCCACAGGACTGGCGGACTGCGATTGCATTCTATCCCTGAACGCGCGGTCAGGGCCGCACCCGTGGGCGCCCTTCCACTGCGTTTCGAGCAGGTGCTGCAGGTCGTGAAGCGGATAGAGGCGAAGGAAGGGAAGCGCTAGAGAAGGGTCTGAACAAGTATGGGTTCGTCATTCCCGCGCAGCGGGCATCCCCTTCCCCCGCTTGCGGGGAAAGGTAGGATAGGGGGACTGGATCCCCGCCCACGCGAGGATGACTCAATCAGAAATTTCCTAAATCAGCTTTACTAGCTGCTTCCCGAAGTTTTTCCCGTTCAGCATGCCGATAAACGCTTTCGGCGCGCTCTCGAGTCCTTCCGCGATGCTCTCGCGATATTTGAGCTTGCCGTCGTGCACGAGTTCACCGAGTTCCTTCAATGCCGGGCGCCACGAGTCCATGTGGTCAGAGCAGATGAAGCCGCGCAACTGGATGCGGTTGACCAGAAACGAGCGCGTGTTATGCAATGTCAGCGCGTCCGGGTCGTTATAGCCCGCGATTTGGCCACACAGCACGATGCGCGAAAACGCGTTCATCTGCGCCAGCACCGTGTCGAGTATGGGGCCGCCGACGTTGTCGAAATAAACGTCTACACCTTTCGGGCACGCCACCCGCAGGTCCGCGTCGAGGTTACCCGCCTTGTAGTCGACGCACGCGTCGAAGCCCAGCTCTTTGACAACGTAATCGCATTTGACGCGGCCGCCCGCAATGCCCACTGCGCGGCAGCCTTGCAGTTTTGCAAGCTGGCCGACGACGCTGCCAACGGCTCCGCTCGCCGCCGACACGACCACCGTCTCGCCCTCTTTCGGGTGGCCATGCTCATTCAGGCCTATCCACGCGGTGACGCCCGGCATGCCCACCGCGCCGAGATAAGCCGACATCGGCACGTAGTCGGGGTTGATCCTGCGCACGCCGCCACCGTCGCTCACGCCGTAAAGCTGCCAGCCGGTGCGCGTCTCGACGAAATCGCCGGCCTTGAACTTCTCATGATTCGATTCGACGATCTCGCCGACCACGGTGCCCACCATCACTTCGCCGACTTCAGCTTTCTTTGCATACGACTTCGCATCGTCCATACGCCCGCGCATATAGGGGTCGAGCGACATATAGTGAGTGCGCACCACGAACTCCCCCTTGCCCGCTTTCGGGATTGCGGACTCGACCAGGCGGAAATGCTTTTCTTCCACTGCGCCGGCCGGCCGCGCCGCCAGCAGGATCTGCTTGTTCTTCACGTCCACTCTCCGTTGCGTTTCGATTCCTGTGTATACAACGGACGCGCGGTGGAAGCAATGCGGCCGTAGTAAACTACGGGCATAACCAGAAAACATCTGAGGAATTCACCCATGGATTTGAAACTTGCCGGGCTCACCGCACTGGTGACCGGCGCCTCGCGCGGCATCGGCCGCGCGATTGCGGAAGAACTCGCGCGCGAAGGCTGCCACCTGCACCTGGCGTCGCGCTCGGCGGCCGACCTTGAGGCAGTGCGTGCGGGCATCGCCAAAGAGCATCAAGTGAAAGTGCGGTGCCACGCGCTCGATCTCGGCGTATCCGCCAACATCGCCACACTCGCCAAGGCCGCCGGTGACGTCGATATCCTCGTCAACAACGCGGGCGTCACGCCGTCGGGCGAACTGCTCAAGATCGACGAAAAGCAGTGGCGCGAAGGCTGGGAATTGAAGCTCTTCGGCTACATCAACCTGACGCGTGAAATCTACGGCCGCATGCGTGCACGGAAAAACGGCGTCATCATCAACGTCATCGGCGTCGCCGGCGAACGTCCGCGCCAGGACTATATCGCCGGCACCACCGGCAACGCGGCGCTGATGGCCTTCACCCGCACGCTGGGCGGCGACAGTCTCGAATACGGCGTGCGCGTGGTCGGCGTGAATCCCGGCCAGATCGAGACCGACCGCCTGCGTAACCGCCTCGGCAAAATCGCGCAGGAAAAATTCGGCGACAAGGCGCGCTGGAAAGAACTGTTGAAGAACCCGCTGGGACAACCGCAGGAGATCGCCGACCTCGTGGCCTTTCTCGCGTCGCCGCGCGCGTCCTTCATCAGCGGCACCATCGTCACGGCGGACGCGGGACGCGCGGCGCGGCACATTGATTAGCATGCCAGGCAAACTCACCGCCTTCGGTGCACTGCTGCTGTGCGCGGCATCGGTGCACGCGCAGAGCTATCCGGTAAAACCCATTCGCCTCATCGTCCCCTACCCGCCCGGCGCCGGCACCGACATCATCGGACGCACCGTCGGCCAAAAACTGGGCGAGTCGCTCGGCCAGCAGGTGGTCGTTGAAAATCGCGGCGGTGGCGCCGGCATGATAGGCACCGATGCGCTCGCCAAGTCACCGCCCGACGGTTATGCGATGGTGCTCGTGACCAGCACGTTTGCGATGACGCCGACCCTGCAAAAACCGCCCTACGATCCTGTGAAAGATTTCGCGCCGCTGATTCTGCTCGCCGCAGTCCCTAACATTCTGGTGGTGCATCCGGTGCTGCCTGCGCGTTCGCTGAAAGAACTGATTGCGCTGGCACGTGCGCGTCCCGGCGAACTCACGTACGCGACGTCCGGCAACGGCACGGTGTCGCACTTGTTGACCGAATGGCTGCGCAGCTCGGTCGGCAGCATGCAGATCGTGCACATCCCGTACAAAGGCAACGCGCAGGGACTGACCGATCTGCTCGGCGGTCACGTCTCCATGCTGTTCTCCGCGCTGCCTTCGGCGATGCCCTATCTCGCCAGTAACCGCGTGCGGCCGATCGCGATTACCAGCCGCAGCCGCTCACCGGCCGTGCCGCAGGTGCCGACTTTCCTGGAGTCAGGTGTCACGAATTTTGAATTCAGTTCCGAATTCGGTTTACTCATGCCGGCCAACACGCCGCGCGAGATCATCACGCGCCTGAATGGCGAGCTGGCGAAAATCCTGCGCCTGCCCGACGTCCGTGAGCGACTCGCGTCGCAGGGCGCCGAACCGGTCGGCAACACGCCCGAAGAGTACGCTGCTTCGATCAAAATAGACCTCGCGCGCTGGGCTAAAGTCGTCGCGGCGGCGGGCATACGCGCGGATTGAATCCAACATGAAGAAAATTACGCTGAAGTTTCTGGCAACCCTCGCGCTCGCCAACTGCGCGGCCGCGGTTGCCGAGGATTACCCGCATAAACCGATCCGCCTGATCGTCGGTTTTTCCGCAGGCGGCAGTGCCGACATCGGCGCGCGCACCGTGGCGAAAAAGCTGGGCGACAGCCTGCGCACGTCCTTCGTCATCGACAACCGCGGCGGCGCCGGCGGCAGCGTCGCGGCGCAGCTCGTCGCGGCGGCGCGGCCCGACGGCTATACGCTGCTTTGGGGCAGCGTAGGCGCGCTCACCATCACGCAGATCCTCGAGAAAAATTTGCCCTACAACACCGACACCGCGTTCGCACCGGTCGGGCTCGCGCTGATTTTCTGCAACGCGCTGATCGCGCGCCAGGATTCCCCGGTGCGCTCGGTCGCCCAACTCATCGCGCTGGCGAAGGACAAGCCCGGTTCGCTCAACTACGGCACGCAGGGCATAGGCTCCGCGGGCTACCTCTCGGGCGAATTGCTGAAAAGCATGACGGGCGCCAGTTTCGCGCACGTGCCGTACAAGGGCGCCAACGAAATCCTGACGGCGGTGATCAGCGGCGAGCTGCAGATCAGCTTCGTCAGCGCGACCGCGGCGGGGGCGCTGCGCAACCGCATCCAGATTCTGGCGGTGACGAGCCTGAACCGCGATCCCAGCCTGCCCGACGTGCCGTCGATGCACGAGGCCGGCGTGAAGAACTACGACGCGACGTTCTGGTACGGCCTGCTCGCGCCGGCCGGCACGCCGCCGGCCATCGTCAACCGGTTGAACCGCGACTTGCGCCAGGCTTTGGTCGATCCCGAGATTGCGCGGCCGGTGCAGGCGCAGGGCCTCAACCCCGCGCCCTCATCGCCGCAGGAATATGCGGCGCGCATAAAAGCCGATTATGCGAAATGGAAAAAAATTATCGCCGGCATTTGAGCGGTATATAGCCGCCGCCGCAATTGCATATCACGGACCGTTCATGTTGCCGGCACTGATATCCCGCGGATCCGGCTTGACCACGTGCCATACGTTATTGAAGTTGTCGCCGCTACGGTCGCCCGGTTTCTGATCCTTGGCCCACAGATACAACGGCTTGCCCAGCCACGCCCATTGCCTGGCACCGTCGTCACGCGTGACAACCGTCCAGTCGCCGCCCGATTGATCGGTGGCACCCGCCATCAGCGGCGGCCAGTTCGTCGCGCACTCGCCGTTGCACACGCTCTTGCCCGAACCGGCCGCGTCCTTATCGAAAGTGTACAGCGTCATGCTGGCGCTGTTGGTCATGATGCCGTCGGTAAATTTAACCGGCGCATAGGGCAAACCCGTGCACGCAACCAGCACGAATGCCGTCGCAATCACGGCTATCGCATTTTTGAAATCAGTCATTTTCTCTCTCCTTTTACGCGCAGGAAGCTTCCTGCATCGGTGCAAACACCTGGCCGCTGGGCTTATTCCAGGCCGCCGCTTGGCTCACTCCGGCCTGAACTTCTGCACACGCCGCCCGTAGCCGGCTTCCGCCGTGTAGATATTGCCTTTGGAATCGATCGCCATGTTGTGCAGCGAGCGGAATTCGCCCGCCATGCGCCCGGGGCGGCCGAAGCTGGCGAGCTTGCGGCCGTCTTCGCGCAGCAGGACATTGATTTCCGAGTTCGAGCCGTCGGCGGCGAATATATAACGCTCGCCCACGTCGCGCGACAACACCACGTCCGCCACCGGTCCGCTCAACGTCGGCGGGTCGATGAAAAACTCACGCACATAGGTGCCGTCGCCGAGGAATACCTGGATGCGGTTATTCGGACGGTCGCATACGTACAACAGTCCGTCGCCCGAACGGCGCACGCAATGCGGATTGCCGAACTGCTTCGAAGGCTCGGCGCCGGGCTTGTACGGCGCCACTTTGTCGTCGCTGGGCACCGCTCCGTAAGCACCCCAGTGCCGCTTGTAAGCACCGGTGGTCGCATTGAACACGATCACGCGGCGATTGCCGTAACCGTCGCCAATAAAGATTTCGTTGGCCACCGGATCCGATTCGATGGCCGCGGGACGGCCCAGCTGCGTACGGCTGTTGCTGCCTTCCGACTTGCCCGCTTTGCCGATCTGCAGGATGAATTTGCCGTCGCGCGTGAATTTGAGCACCTGGCCGTCGAGCGGATCGTTGCCGGAGATCCACACGCTGCCCTGGCGGTCGACATGGATGCCATGCTCGTTCTTCGGCCACTCGTAACCCTCGCCCGGCCCGCCCCAGCCCTGAATGAAATTGCCGTCCGCGTCGAACTCCATCACCGCGGGCGCCGCGACGCAGCAGCGGTTGGTCGGCGGCTTTTGCTGCGCCCCCTTGTCGTCGTCTAGCATGGTATTGGGACGATGCAACACCCACACATGGTCGCGATTGTCGACCGTCACGCTGGAGACCTGTCCCCAGATCCAGTTGGCTTTCAACGGTTTCGGCCAGGATGCATCGGCCTTGTATTGCGGCACGTTCCAGTCGCCCGGCTGCATGGGTGCGCAGCCGAGTGCGGCCATCAAGCCCACAACCGCGACGACCACGGCAGCATAGATCCAGTTTGCTTTTTTCATATTGCCTCCCCCAGCTTGAATTTTAATTATTGTCCTGCCCGAAAACCCGGATAAGCGAAGCAGCAGGATAGACGATAGACGGAGTTTTAATGCTTTTACGTCTTTCGTCTCTCGCCCGGCGTCTTTCGACAAAGCACGCCTCTCGCCTGGCGTCTCTCAGGAATCCGGCCCCGCGCTGCTCACCGCTTCGTTGCCTGTTCCCGCATCCACTGCAAACGCAAGTCCGTACATTGCTGCTCCAGCACGCCAGTCACCAGTTCAAGCGGACGCCGCGTCAGCGCGAGGAAAGTTTCCACCGAGTAATCGCCGGTGTCCAGCCGTTTCAAAGCGGCATGACGCGCGCCCAGCACGAGGCGTTCGATTTTCGCCTCGAGTATCAGCCACAGGCACATCGGACACGGTTCCAGAGTCGAATAAAGAGTCGCTCCCGACAAATCGAGCGTTTTGAACTGGCGGCAAGCGACACGGATGGCCGCGACTTCCGCATGCGCGCTGGGATCGTGATCGGCAAATATCGTATTGCGCCCGGTCGCGATGATTTCGCCGTCGCGCACGATCACCGCCGCCACCGGCCGGTTGCCCTCCGCATACGCCGCGCGCGCAGCGGCGAACGCAAGCTCCATGTAATGTTGATGGTCCATCGCGGCGGCCTAGACAGTCGCCACCGGCGTGACCGGCGACCCGGCGGCGCCCGGCATGCGCAGCGGTGGCGCCGTCAACAGGAAACGGCTGCGCTTGTTCTTGCGCAGCCACGCCGCAAGTTCCGTCAGGTACCACAATTCACCAAGGTGGATACCGAGCTTGACCAGGCAATGCTCGTGCAGCGGCAGTTGCGGGCCGCGATGAGGCATGCGTGGATCGAGGCCCAGCGTGGACGATCTTTCCACGGCGAGGTTGTCGGCCGCGATGGCCGCCACACCGCTGTCGGAAATCCATTCGAGCAGGCGCTGGTCGTGGCCGTCGAGCACGGCGCACTGCGTCTTGATCGCGTTATCGAGCTTGCCGTCGGCCGCGCGGATCAATTCGCCAAGGCCGGTGTGCAGGCACAGGATGTCGCCTTTTTCCACCGTCACCGCGTCTGCTTTCATCACGTGCTCAAGCATCTCGTACGTCACCGCGACGCGCTCGTCGTTGAAATGATGGCGCAGGTCCACCATCACCGCGCGGCCCTGAACACCGGTCTCGGCCATTTCCTGCACCGACAGGGCAAGCGCGCCGAGTTCGCCGTAGAGCCCGCGGCCCGCGTCGTCTACCAGGCGAAATCCGTTGTATGAGACTTTCTCTTCCACGCCGTCGCCGTCGGCGTCGAACATCGTGCCCTTGTGCGCGAAGCCGTCCCAGTGCGTCGAATACTGCGAATACAGCATGATCGCTTCGTCCGAGCCGACGTCATTGAAGCGCGGGTTGGTCTCCTGCATGGCGAGGTTGAAATACACTTCGCCGCCGGGGCGGAATACCGGATGAAAAACGGGCGGATGGCGCCCGCTATTGAGGACATTGCCGCCGGGCAGATGGAGCGGATGCGAGAGGCAGAACACTTCGCCGGTTTTCACTTCTTTCAGCGCGTTCAGGCGGCGTTCTGCAGTGACGAGGTTCATGCGGCCGTGCTGATCGTCGTCGCCGAATTCTCCCCAGTTCGAACCGTCGGGACGCTTCTTCCAGCGTTTGGACATGGATGTGTACCTTAGAAAAATATTGCGGGAAGCCTGATTATCGCATCAGCGCGCCGCGCGGACTTCAGTTGAGTACCCGGGGTGTTCCTTCAGCGGCGGCCGCAACGGGACCAGTGGGCAAGGTCAGCACCATGTCCCATTCGGACTTGCCGACCACGTCCTGCAGCAATTTGCACAGGCCGTGCAGCAGCACGTCGTCGAGCGCGAGCGTGACGCCCTGCCCCTGCTGCGGCAGCATCACCAGCACGTTCTTGCCCTCGGGGTTGCGGCCAGTGTTGATGCGCGCGACCACGATGGGCTCGGCGCCCAGCGGCCGCTCGCGGCCGGCCGCGTCGTACGGCTTGGAGAAATTCGCTTTCGACAGCGCGCTTTCGCGTTCCATGCCGAGCAGCGCCTGCCGCGCCTCGGGCAGCGGCTGCTGCGCTATGACCGGCGCCGACTCGCCCATTTTCACCAGCAGCGGCCACAGGAGTTTCACGCAGCGCCGCGTCAGCCACAGCAATATCTCGCTGCGGTCGCCACTCGCCAGCCGCATCACCAGCCGGTCCTGCTCGGCGACGAAATCGATCCTGATCTGTTCGAGATTCATGGCGCCATTTTATACCGGTAGCCCGCCGCAGAATATTCTGCGACGATAGCGGCACAGTCAAATTCAAACCGGAGACGCCGTGAACCGCCCTCGTGCCTGCTGCATCCTGATCTCGCTGATGACCGCGGACGTCCATGCGCAAGCGCCGGCCCAGCCTTATCCGACACGCACTATCCGCATGATGGTGCCGTTCTCGCCGGGCGGCGCATCAGACCTGGCGGCGCGCGTCGTCGGCCAGAAACTGGGCGATCGGCTCGGCCAGCAGGTGGTCGTCGACAATCGCCCGGGCGCCGGCGGCGCGCTCGGCACCGAGCTTGCGGCAAAAGCCCCTGCCGACGGCTACAACCTGCTGATGGGCTCGTCGACCGAAATCGCCATCAACCCGCACCTCTACAAGAAATTGACATACGACACGCAACGCGATTTCGCGCCGGTCACACACGTGGCGTCGACGCCGCTGCTGATCGTTGTGCATCCGTCACTGCCGGCGAAAAACGTCAAGGAATTGATCGCGCTGACGAAGGCAAGGCCGGGCCAGTTATTCGCCGCATCGTCGGGCAACGGCTCCTCGACCCATCTCGGCATGGAAATGTTCAAGTCGGCGGCGAAAATCGACATGGTGCACGTGCCGCATAACGGTAGCGCGCCTGCGGTGGTGAGCACGATGACGGGTGAAGCGCAGATTTATTTCGGCGCCATGCCGGCAGTGCTGCAGCAGGCGAACGCGGGCAGGCTGCGCGCGCTGGCCATCACCAGCGCGAAGCGGCGCGCGACGGTGCCTGAGATTCCGACGGTAATCGAAGGTGGCTTACCCGGTTACGAAATCCTGATCTGGAACGCGTTGTTCGCGCCGCGCGCGACACCACCGGCGATCATCGCGCGCCTGAACGGCGAGGTGAACAAGATCCTTGAACTGCCCGATATCCGCGAAGCGTTCAACAAACAGGGTGCCGAAGTTTCCGGCAGCACGCCCGAGCAGCTCGCCGCCTACGTGGCGAGCGAGTATGCGAAGTGGGCGAAAGTGGTGGCGGCGTCAGGGGCCAAAGTCGACTAGAACAAATCTCAAAAATACAACACCGAGAAACAACCGCCGATTGACGCCGATTGACGCCGATATAAATCCAGACTTTTCCCCCGAATCAAGCTCAAATCCCTGTAGATTATCTGCGTTCATCCGCGTTCATCGGCGGTTCCAAACTGTATTTGAGCAGCTTCTAGTACATTGCTTCATTCAATCCTGACCCCCGCCTGCTTGACCGCCTTGCCCCAGCGCGCGATCTCGACGTTCAGAAAATCCGCCGCCTCGCGCGGCGTGCTGCCCCAGGGTTCGGTGCCGGCGCGCGCCAGCATCTCGACCATTTCGCTGGTCTTCACCGCTTTCGCGGTCTCGCTGTAAAGCTGGCTGACGACTGCCGCCGGCGTTTTGGCCGGCACCAGCAGCATGTACCAAGCAATCGCCTCGTAGCCCGGCACGCCGGATTCAGCCACCGTCGGGATGTCCGGCAGCGACGACACGCGTTTCGCGGATGTCACGGCGATCACGCGCAACCGCCCGGTCTCGACTGCGCCGAGCATCGCGAGCAGCGGATTGATGTAGAGCTGCACGCGGCCGCTGATCAGATCGGGAATCGCCGGGCCGGTGCCTTTGTACGGCACGTGGATCATTTCGATGCCGGCCATGCCGCTCAGCATTTCAGTCGCCAGATGCGACGCCGAGCCCGGCCCCGACGACGCGTAGGAAAGCTCGCGCGGTTTGGCTTTTGCCAGCGCGATCACGTCCTTCAGGTTTTTCGCGGTCAGCGTGGGCGACACCACCACGGCATAAGCCTGGGTCGCGATGACGGAGACCGGAATCAAATCGCGCACCGGGTCGTACGGCAGCTTCGCCATCAGCGTCGCGTTGATCGCGTGCGAGGGATTGACGAGGATCACAGTGTGGCCATCCGGCGTGGCCTTGGCCACGAGGTCTATGCCTATGGTCATGCCCGCGCCCGGACGGTGGTCGACGACGACCTGCTGGCTCCAGGCCTTGGTGTACTGATTGCCGAGCCCGCGCGCGATCAGGTCGGAGCCGCCGCCCGGCGCGGTCGGCACGATGAAGCGGATCGCCTTGGTCGGAAACTTCTGCTCCGCCGCCATGCAAGGACAAAATGCAAATAATAACGAAATGCCGAGCAGCGCCGATTGAATGACACGCATGGGGAACACCCCTCCTGAAAACTTTGCGGCGCGCGGTTGCGCCATCTTGTGGTTTTATTCTACCCTGCGGCGCGCTGCCGCGCTCTGCCTCAGGCCGGCAGCTTGATGGCGCGCAACGCCTCTGCAAACTTCCCGGCGTCCTGGAAGCGGCCCTGCGGATTCTTCGCCAGCGCGCGCGCCACGATCGCATCGAACTCCGGCGGCACTTTCGGATTCAACTGCGACGGATTGAGCGCCGGCTCGGTTACGATGCGGCCGAGCAGCACGTGGTCCTTGCACGGCGGACGCTCGAACGGCGTCTGGCCGCTGAGCATTTCGAATAGCACGACGCCGAGCGAAAAAATATCGGTGCGGTAGTCGATGATCTGCCCCTGCGCCTGCTCGGGCGACATGTAGCGCGGCGTGCCGATCACCGTGCCGGTGCGCGTCAAATCCGACATCGGCAGGTGCGCCAGACCGAAATCACCTATCTTCGCCAGGTTGCCGGGTGCGATCAGGATGTTCGACGGCTTGATGTCGCGATGGAAAATGCCGTTGCCGTGCAGGCATTTCAAGCCGTCCGCCACCTGCGCCGTGATGCCGACAATAACGTCCCACGGCAATTGCGGCGTTCTGACCAGCAATTTATGCAATGACTCTCTGACCAGCTCCATGACAATGGCGATGCCGTCGTCGAAACTGCCGGCGTCGTAAATCGTCACGATGTTGGGGTGCGATACGCCGGCCGCAGCGCGCGCGTCGACCAGGAACCTCTCCTTCAGTTCCGCGTAGACCCCGCCGCGCTTGAGCGTCTTGAACAGCTTGATCGCGACGTGGCGCCGCAGGCTTTTATCGTAGGCGTCGTAGACTTCGCTGGTGGCCCCTTCACCGAGCTTTTCGCGAAGTTCGAAACGCGCTTTGATTGACATGTCGATATTCTACCGTGACCGCGGCGGAGCGGCGTGCGTTGTGCGACAGCCGCGCCGCTCAGGCCGCGACGACGCGGTTTTTCCCCGCGCGTTTGGCCAAATACATGGCCTGATCCGCGCGCT
>CANJHY010000148.1:0-12277 GCA_947474275.1 Betaproteobacteria bacterium | reverse complement strand
TGCGTATCATCTCGTCCGCCCACGTAAACAGCATATGCGTCTTGGAGCCCGACTGGCCGACGCTCAACGGGCCGAACTTCCGCTCGCCCTCTTCCAGCCGCGCACGGTATGCAAGAGCTTCCTGCACGGAAAACGCGCGCACCGGCGACACGTAGCCGTCGCGGCGATACTGCTCGACCTGCTCGACTGTCAGCTTTTTGGGCATGCGTTGCCTTCTACTCGATGCGGGCGCCCGACGCTTTCACGACCTTCGCCCATTTGTCTGTTTCCCTGCGCAAGTGATCCGCGAACTGCTCCGGCGTGCTCGCGATCGTATCGAGGCCCAGCTCGGTCATGCGTTTCATCGTCGCCGGCGCCTTGAGCAGCTTGACGACCTCCGCATTGAGCCGGGCGACGATTTCCTTCGGCGTGGCGGCCGGCGCCATCAAGCCGTTCCAGGTGGTGACTTCGAATCCGGGCAGCGTCTCGGCGATGGTCGGCAGGTCGGGCATGACCGCCGAGCGCTTCAGCCCGGCGACTGCAATCCCGCGCAACTTGCCGCTCTCGACGAACGGAATCATCTCCGGCAGCGGATTTATCATGAGCTGCATGCGCCCGCTGATCAGATCGACCATGCCCTGCATCGAACCTTTGTACGGAACGTGTTGTATATCGATGCCGGCGACGCTCTTGAACAATTCGCCGCCGAGATGCGATGACGAGCCATTGCCCGCGGAAGGAAACGACAGCTCGCCCGGCCGGCGCTTGGCGAGCGCGATCAATTCCTTGACGGTTCGCGCCGGCAGCGCCGGATGCGCGACCATCAGCAGCGGTGCCGATGAGATCAGAATCACCGGAGCCAGATCCTTGAGCGGGTCGTAATTCATCTTTGCATAAAGACTCGGATTGATCGCCAGCCCAGGGAACCCGGTGAGCACGGTGTAGCCGTCCGCCGGCGCCTTGACCACGATCTCGGCGGCGATGTTACCGCCCGCGCCGGGCCGGTTGTCCAGCGAAACCTGCTGCCCGAGCGCCTCCGTGAGTCTCTCCGCGACGATGCGCGCGACGATGTCCGTCGTGCCGCCCGGGGGAAATGGCGCAACCCAGCGTATCGGGCGTGCGGGATATGCCTGCCCCCATGCGCCGCCAGCCTGAACCACGCAAGCTACGGTGCATACTCCAACAACGGCAATCAGTTTTACGCGCATCTTCATGGCTCCCGGAGATTCATGCACATATTATAGCTGGCGCCTTGGATGATTTCGGGCGATTGCATTATAGCGGTGTGCGAACCATCGAGCAGGCGCAACGATTTAAAGTCGCGAGATCGTGAGTGCGTGAGTGCGTGAGTGCGCCAGATGCTAACCCACTCACGACCTCCCGCCCTTACGGCTCTTAGCCGCTTACCCCACTGGTATCATGCTCACCGCTGACTAGAACCAAGGTAACCCGTGCCGCAACCCAACCACAAATTCCACTTCCTGCTCCCGGGATGGCTCGCGGCGCTGGCGCTGGCGGCGCTGCTGCTCACGCCGGCGCAGGCACAAGACATGGGCACGCAGCCGGTCAACATGCCGGCCGATTGGTACACGTGCAAGCAAACGGGCACCAACGATTGCGAAAGCATAGCGTCGGTGGTCGTGGATCTCGATTCCCGCGATGTGTCCCTGTTTACGAAGCTCACGTCTCTCGCTTTCACCACGGCCAAGGGATCGCGGGGCCAGTTGATCGAGGCCCTGGGTTACGCGCCGCAATACGACCGCAGGCTGCCCACCGGCGTGCGCCAATATTTGTGGCAGCAGTCCTATCCCGGGGGCGACGTCGAGGCGGGGGTCACCATACTCACGTACGAGGACCGCATCATCTCGATAGGCCTGCTGCGCTTCAGCCGCTATAACCTGCTGTGGTCGCCCAAACATCCGTCGCCGCCGCTGGCGACGCTCGAAGAAAGTACCGAGCGCCGGGGCCAGGTCAGCATGAAGCGCATCAGGCCGCCCGCTACAGCCGCTGCCGACGCAGTGCGCATCGGCTTCGCCGGCACGCTTTCGCCCGCGCCGGTTGCATTCATCGCCACCGATCTCGAGCGCGGCGTGCGCATGGCGGTCGAGGAAATCAACGCGCGCGGCGGCGTGCAGATCGGCAACCGGCGGCGGCCGCTTGAGCTGCTGGTGGCCGACGATAAGCGCGACCCCGCAGAGGCGCGTCGCATCGCAGAGGCGATGCACACTGCCGGCGCGGTGGCGGTCATCGGCCATTCGTTTTCGGTTACCGGCATCCCCGCGGCGGCGGCATACGCAAAGAACAATCTTCCCGTTATACAACCCGCGATCAGCAACCCCTTGCTCTACGCACCGGAGGCGCGGCAGAGCTTCCGCGTGATTGCAACCGAAGACCGCGTGGTCGACGCGCTGTTTCAGTATGTATCCAAAGATCTCATGGCGAAATCCGTCGCCATCGTGTACGAGAACAACATGTACGGCGAGCGTCACGCGCGCAGCTTCAGTTCGCGCACCGTGAATGCGCTGATCAATACCGTCTCGTACGACGTTGTTCCGTCCAGGCCCGCATCGCTGGCGGCCCTCGTCAAAACGCTAGCCGGGAAGCAACCCGACGTCGTGTTCTATGCCGGGGCGGAGCATGCGGGCGGCAAGCTGCTGGCCGAGCTCGCGCAGGCGGGCCTCGACATACCGGTGGTCGCCGTCGAGGGTGCGTGCACGGCGCAGATTGCTCCACTGGCGGGGAACGGCGCCCGCCTTCTCACCTGCGGCGTGCCGGGCGAGTGGATGGAGAACCTGCCGCTCGGGTGGCGCTACGGGGGCCGCCTCGCGCGCCGCTTCAACGTGCCGGGCACCGGATCCTCGATGTACGCGTACGACGCGGTGCAAGTGATAGTCGCCGCGATCGATCGCGCCGGCTCGCTCGACAAGAGCGCCATCACCGAAGCCCTGCGCGCCACGGATTACGAGGGCTATACCGGGCCAATTACGTTCGACGGCGCGGGCGAGCTCGTGCGCGGGGCGGTCAGCTTGTATAACTTCGAGGATGGCAATCTCAAGTGGTTGCGGTCGGTGCGGTAGCGCCCGTCCCCCTCTCCCCACTAGCGCGGGGCGAGAGACGTGCTTGCCGAAAGGCGCCAGGCGAGACACGAGAGGCGTAACAGCATTAAAACACCGTCTATCGTCTATCCTGCTACTTCGCCTCGCCCAGCCGGGACATCCGGCGATCACAGCGACAAAGCGGGGGAAGGACAGGATGGGGGCAACAATGGAAAGGGGTGTTCTCCGCGCTGCTCCGGGAAAGACTAATTGGTATCATAATCACCACTGATTAGATCCAGGGACACCCATGCCGAAAGCCACTCCCAAATACCGCTTCCTGATGATCCAGGCCTTCCACCTGTCGGGGAACACCAAGTACCAGTTACGGCCGATGCAGGGCGGCAAGGAATCGATGTTGATGAACTACCCCGATTTCGCGCATCTGCTGGAGGACGTCGAATGGGACGTCCACCAGGGCGCGACGGACCCGCACGGCAACTGGCCGGTGGAGACG
Source organism: Betaproteobacteria bacterium (assembly GCA_947474275.1). Classification (GTDB taxonomy): domain Bacteria; phylum Pseudomonadota; class Gammaproteobacteria; order Burkholderiales; family SG8-41; genus PALSA-1004. The sequence continues at coordinate 8,746 of CANJHY010000148.1, read as the reverse complement.
CGCGAGGAGTTCGCCATCGTCGGCGTGGCGCGGCTGCCTATCGTCAAGGAAGCGTGCGCGAGCGGCAAGTACAACGGCATCGTCCTGTTAGGCGGCGGCGACCCCGGCTATATCGAGGCGCGCGAAATCGGCCGGCGCTACGGCGTGCCGGTCACCGCGTGTTTCAACGCGCAGCTCCACATCGCGGCGATGCTCGGCAACCGCTTCAGCGTGATCGACATTTCGGAAGCGCACAACATGCACTTGTGCGATCTCGTCGTGCAGTACCGCTTCAAGGAAAAATGCGCGTCGGTGCGCAACATCAATTTCCCGCTGCCGCGCCCGCCGGACTTTACCGAGCGGCCGATCCAGGACGAGAAAGGCAAAGCCGAACGCGGCGAAGTATCGCAGATGCTGGAAGCGGCAATCACCGCGTCCGTGTCGGCGATCGAAGACGACGGCGCCGAAGTCATCGTGCTCGGCTGCTCCGGCGCCTTCTGGATGCAGCCCCATCTGCAAAAGCGACTCAACGCGCTGGGCTGGGAAGTGCCGGTGCTCGAAGGCTATCGCTGCGCTATCGAGCAGGCGAAAACTTTCGTCAACCTCGGCGTCGATGCCAGCGGGTTGATGCTGCCAAGTGACAAGCCAAAGAAGTGGCGGGGACGGAAGTTCGTTTAGCTAAATCTGTAGCCGCAGATAAACGCAGGTGAACGCAGATAAGTTCAAAGGACTTGGCGATCGCGACCTTTAGTATTTTTCATCAGCGTTCATCTGCGGCTAATGTTTTGCATTGGAATTTCACTGGGAGTCATCATGCATAGCCTGAATCGCTTCATCGTGGCGGGAATGAGTGCGCTGTTCGCCGCAGGTCTGGCGGGCGAAGCAGGCGCGCAAAACTACCCGGAAAAATTGATCCGCGTCATCGTGCCACGTTCGCCCGGTGGCGGCTCGGACATCATCGCGCGACTGCTCTCCCCCGGCATGCAGAAAGTCACCGGGCAGACCTTCCTGATCGAAAACCGTCCTGACGCGGCGGCCGTCGTCGGCGCTGAACTCGCCTCGCGTTCGACGCCCGACGGCTACACCGTGTTCCTTGCCGACAACGCGTTCTATCAGAACCCCGCCATCATCAAAAAGCTGCCTTACGACGCGGTCAAGGATTTCAACGGCGTGACCATGCTCGCGCAGTCGCCGGTGATCCTCGTCGTCGGCACGCCAGTGCCTGCGCAGGACGTGAAGGGCCTCATCCAGCATGCGAAAGCCAATACCGGCAAGCTCACCTACGGCTCAGGCGGCATAGGCGCATCGACACATCTGGCTGGCGTGCTGTTCAGCCGCGCGGCCGGCGTCGAGTTGATCCACGTGCCGTTCAAGAGTTCGGGACAGGCGATGGAAAGCCTGCTCGGCAATCACCTGGCCATGCAGTTCGGCGGCATCAGTTCAGCGCGCGCGCAAATCGAGGCCGGCAAGATCCGCGCGATCGCGGTGACAGGCAAAAAGCGCGACCCTTCGGTGCCCAACGTGCCGACGTTCGAAGAGTCGGGACTCAAAGGTGTGGACGTCACCAGCATCTGGGGCATACACGCGCCGGTGGGCACGCCGCTCGCCGTGCGGCGCACTTTACGCAATATGCTGGTCGAAGTGATGCGCATGCCCGACGTCACCGTCAAACTGAACGACGCGGGCTACGACATCATCGGCAGCACGCCCGAGGATCACGAGGCGGAAACCAAACGCCTGGTGGCATTCTGGATCGATCTCGCGACCAAGGTGGTCATCAGCCCGGATTGAGCGCGGCGCGCATGACGCGCTTTGCCGGGAGACGCCGGGCGAGAGGCTTTTCAGGCCGCCGATGATGCTGCCGCCGAGGCCTATCGAATACGCCACGTTGCCGAACACGAATTTGATCGGGGTGAATCCGGCATCGACCTGGCAATAGAGTTTCGCCACGTCGGCCGAAGTCGAGAAGCGTATGGATTCGTTGCCGGTCAATCCAGAAATGCGTTTGTGTTCCTGGACCATGCCGCCCCCCCGCTGCTTGCGATGACGTTACATTTGCACGCCGCCGGGCGGGAGGCGCCGTCGCGAAGCGGCGCGGGAACGGGACATTTGATTTTGCGGTAATCTCACGCTTTCGCATCGCACGCAATAAGCGCAAGGAGAATTCCGCCATGAGATTCGCGCCGTTAGTTTTACTGCTGCTGGCCCCGCTGACGTGGTGCGGCCCGGTCGCCGCGGCCGACACGCTCGCCCGCATCAAAACTGCGGGCGAAATCCGGCTCGGTTACTTCGAGACTTCCGCGCCGTTCTCGTTCGCCAGTGCGGACAAATCGCCGCAGGGCTATTCGGTCGACTTGTGCCAGCGCATCGCGGCGGGAATCCAGCGCCAGCTCGGCCTCGCACAACTCAAAACGACGTGGGTGCCGCTCACCACGGGCGAGCGCATCGAAGCGGTACGCAGCGGGCGCGTCGACATCGAGTGCGGCACGACAAGCTGGTCGTTCGCGCGCCAGGAACTGGTCGACTTCAGCCTGATGACTTTCGTCGACGGCGCCTCGCTGCTGGTGGCGGCCGATTCCGGCGTCCGGCGCATGGCCGACAGCGGCGGCAAACGCATTGCGGTCATCCGCGACACCACGACCGAAAAAGCGCTGCTGGCGGCGCTCGTCGGCAACAAAGTCAAAGCCGAGATAGTCAGGGTGGACACCCGCGAGCAGGGGTTTGCCCTGCTGACGGAAGGACGCGCCGATGCGTTCGCCTCCGACCGCTTCCTGCTGATGAACCTGCTGACTTCCGTCCGCTCGCCGCGGCCGTTGCGTCTCATCGATGAAGACTTCTCGGTCGAGCCGTACGCGCTCGCGCTGCCGCGCGACGACGCGGGCTTCCGGCTGGCGGTCAACCGCGCGCTGGCGCAGGTGTTCCGCTCCGGCGAGATCGCCGAAGTCTACGAGCGCTGGCTCGGCCACTTCGGGCAACCGAGCCTGCTGCTCTCCGCGCTGTTTTATCTGCAGCAGGTTCCGGAGTAAGCGGCGTGCTGCGTCTGTTGATTGCCGCCGCGGTCATCACGCTGGCGCCGCCGCCGGAAGTGTTCGCGCAGCCTGCCGGCGCGACACCGGTGCCGGACAGCATCATCATGCGCTGCAAACAGTGCGGCACCATCAACTCGATCCGCGAAGTCCAGCAGTACCGCGAAGGCGCGACCCCCAACGCGGGCGCCGACGCGCCTATCGGCCTCGTCATCTATATTCCGATGGGGCCGGGACGCAACAAAAGCGATTCATTTGCGGGCTCGGTCGGCAACCACGAATGGCAGAACCGCGTCAGCAACACGCGCTATGAATTCACGGTGCGCATGGACGACGGCGATTTCCAGCTGGTGCAGAAAAACGGCGCCTCCGACTTCCGGGTCGGCGAGCGCGTGCGCGTGGACCGCGGCCAGCTCGAACGCTGGGGCTCGTAAAGCAGTCCTGCAGTCCTGAAATAAACGGGGCGGCCTTGGCCGGCCCCGCATTGGGAGGAGATGCCGCAATGGCCTTGCTGACCGCACGCATATTCGCGGGCGTCTGCGCCGCATGGACGCTGACTGCCGCCGCGGCCGGCTATCCGGAGAAGCCGATCCGCATCCTGACGCCGTTTTCCGCAGGGAGCGTCACCGACCTCCTCGCGCGTCCGCTGGCCGCCAGACTCGCCGAGGCCTGGGGCCAGCCCGTGGTCGTCGACAACCGCACCGGCGCCGGCGGCAGCATCGCCGCCGAGATCGTCGCGAAGGCCACACCCGATGGTTACACGCTGCTCGTCGGCGCAACCGGCCCTACGGTGATTAATCCGCTGCTGGTCACGAGCCTTTCTTACAACGCCCTGCGCGCATTTACTCCGATCACGCTCACGGCCACCAACAACCTGCTCCTGACCGTGCCGCCTTCCCTGCCGGTCAAATCCGTGCGCGAACTGATCGAGCTGGCGCGCGCGAAGCCGGGACAACTGCGTTACGGCTCACCCGGCATCGGCAGTTCGCCGCATCTCGCGGGAGAATTGTTGGCGGCCATGGCCGGAATCGAGATGGTGCACATTGCTTACAAGGGTAGTCCGCAATACACGGTGGACCTGCTCGCGGGGCGCATCGATCTCGTCATGGCGTCGGCCGGCGCGCTGCTGCCGCATATAAAAACGGGCCGCTTGCGCCTGCTTGCGATCGGCAATGCCGGCCGCGACCCCGCGATGCCCGACATCCCGACAATAAATGAGACCGTGCCCGGGTTCGAAGTCGTCGGCTGGTACGGGCTGCTGACGACCGCCGGCACGCCCGCGCCGGTGATTAAAAAACTGTTCGCCGAACTCGCGCGCATACTCGCCGAGCCCGACGTAAAAAATATTTACGCCAACGCCGGCCTCGAAGTCGCCGTCAGCAAAAGCCCGGCCGAATTCGACGCGCACATAAAGAGCGAGCGCGACAAGTGGGCGAAGGTCGTCAAGGCGGCGAACATCCGCATTGAATAAGCCGGCGGTTCTTGAATCTGCGCCGGCAAAAACCGAGAAGCGGCCTCAAAAACAGATTGGAGCCGCAGATGAACACCGATAAATCAAAGAACTTAACGTCGGATGGAGGGCGCTCATATACAGTCATCTGCGTGTATCTGCGTTTATCTGCGGCTGATCGTCGTTTTTATATTTTTGAAACGAGATCAGAACTACCCGTAACGCATTTTTGCGTCGCTTCGGCATGACGCCGCGCGCGATTGTTCGGTAGACTTGCGCGATGTCGATCAATTTTGCGCTCGCCCTCGGTGTGCTCAACATGAGCAGCATGCGCGCGGGGCGCGTGATGCTCGTGCTCTACGCGCTGCATCTCGGCGCCGCACCAGCCACAGTCGGCCTGCTCGCCGCGACTTTCTCCGCCTTCCCCGCGCTGCTGTCGTGGCCCGCCGGCAAACTGGCCGACCGCTTCGGCTCGCGCTGGCTGCTGATGGTCGGCGCGCTGGGCGGCGGGCTGGGCATGCTGATTCCGTATTTCGTGCCGGGGCTGCCGGCGATATTCGTGGCGGCGGCGGCGAACGGCCTGTCGCTCTCCATCTACAACGTGTCGCTGCAGAACGTGGTCGGTCTCATGAGCACGCCGGAAAGCCGCACGCGCAACTTCAGCAATTACAGCCTCTCGAACTCGATCGGCAGCTTCGCCGGCCCGCTGATCGCCGGATTTTCGATCGAGCATATCGGCTACCCCGCTGCCTTCCTGCCCCTGGCACTGCTGGCGCTCATGCCGTTGGGCATGCTCGTTTTCTGGGGCAACGCGCTGCCCAAGGGCACGGGGCGCGCCCGGCGCGAAGGCGGCGGCCTGCTCGACATGCTCGCGACCAAGGGTGTCGGCAAAACGCTCGCCACCAGCAGCCTGCTGCAGACCGGCCAGGATCTCTTCCAGTTCTACCTGCCGGTTTACGCGCACGGCGCCGGCCTCTCGGCGTCGGCCATCGGTGTCGTGCTGTCGATGAATTCCGCGGCGGCATTCGTGGTGCGCCTGATCCTGCCGCGCCTGATTGCAAAGTACCAGGAAAACAAGGTGCTGGCGGGCGCGTTCTTCGCCGGCGCGCTAAGTTTCATGCTGGTGCCCTTTTTCAGCAGCAGCACGGCGCTGTCACTGCTCGCGTTCGCGTTCGGGCTCGGCATGGGGTGCGGCCAGCCGATCGTGACCATGCAGATGTTCAGCAATTCCGCCGCCGGCCGTTCGGGCGAGGCGCTGGGGCTGCGCATGACCGTCAACCATCTCACGCGCGTCTTCGGGCCGGTCATTTTCGGGTTCGTCGGCTCGGCGTTCGGGCTGGCGGCCGTGTTCTGGGTCAACGGACTGATGCTGGGGGGCGGCGGGGCGTTGAGCCGTACGCAAAAACCCTCTGGCGCAACCGACTAATTTTGGAGTCTAATACGGGCGCGAACGGACAGAAGGAGGAGCCATGTTCAAACATATATTGATGCCGACGGACGGCACCGACCATTCCGAAAAAGCGATCCAGCGCGGCATCGAACTTGCCAAGCTGTGCGGCGCCAAGATTACCGGCATCCACGTCGTGCCGGACTACCGGCTGACGATCACGGAAGACAGTTCGTTCGACCCGGCGCTGCCGAAAAAAATGGACGACGAAGCGCGCTCGCGCGCCGAAAGCTTTCTGGCTTTCGTCAAAAAATCCGCCGCTGCCGACGGCGTGGCCTGCGATACCGTGATTGCGACCAACTCGCAGCCTTTCGACGCCATCGTCAGCACCGCCATCGAGCGCGGCTGCGACCTCATCGTGATGACGGCGCGCGACCGCAAAGGCCTGGTGTCGGTGCTGATGGGCAGCGAGACCACCCGCGTGCTACATCGCGCGTCTATCCCGGTGCTGGTGTTTCGCGCCGTGGTCAGCAGCACGCAGCCGGACAAGAAGGGGAAATAGGATTGAGGATTGAGGATTCAATCTTAAGGCTCTAAACATCAATTCTCAATCCTCGTTCCTTGCGCTGTTCAGCCCAGGTGCTTGCCAAACCAGGCAAACACTTTTTTCCAGCCGTCCATCGCCGCGTGCACGCGATACTGCGCGCGATCGACGGCGAAGAAAGCGTGCCCGGCGTTTTCATAGGTGTGAACCTCGTAGGTCTTGCCGTATTTCTTGAGCGCTTCCTCGGTCTTGGCCGCATCCGCCGGTGAAGGACGCGTGTCCTCGATACCGAAAAACCCCAGCAGCGGACAGTGCAGGTCTTTGGTCAGATCGACCGGAGCGACCGGCTGGCGCGGCGTCAGTTCTTCCGGCTTCGCGACGACACCGCCGCCGTAACAGACGATGACGGCGTCGATGCCTTTCAGCGTGCACGCCGCAAGATAAGCCTGGCGCCCGCCCGAGCAATAACCAATGACGCCGACCTTATTGCTCACATAGGGCAAAGCACGCACATAGTCGATCGAGGCCTGCACATCGCCCATGGTGCGGTCGTCGGGCATGCCGCCGGCCGCGCGTATGCTGGCGCTGTTCTCCTCCGGCGTCGGTTTGCCTTCGCGGAACTGCAGGTTGGGCAGGATGGCGACGTAACCCTGGTGCGCGAAGCGGCGCGCGATTTCCTTGTGCGATTCGTCCCAGCCCGGCATGTGATGGATGATAACGACACCGGGATGCGGCCCGGCGCCGAGCGGACGCGCGAGATAGGCGTCGATCAGGTCGTTCTGGTGTCCGCGCAGGAAGACGGTTTCTGCAAACTGGGCTTCGTAGGTCATTGCTCGCTCCTCCGGAAGGGATCAGGGGAAATTTTTGCGTACTGCGGCGCCCGCTGTACAAAGCAACGGCGCGCAAGCGCTGCTCCCAGGCACTGCGCGCCGCGGCCTGCCCATATTGCGGGCAGGCGCACCACCACCTCGTTTACGTTTTTTGCGCTTTGGACTTGCGGCCCGGAGCTGCGGGCGGAATATAGCCGGACACCCGGCACAGCATGCCTTCGATTTCCTGGCCGTCCTTGTAACGGATCGAACGACACATCATGACGTCGCCGCGGGCCGACAGGTCGGACATGCCGCGGCGCACGTTGGCGAGCGACAGGCCGGTGGCCGCCGCGATTTCCGAGTCGAGCCTTTCACCGTTGTTTTTCAGGTATTGCAGAATCTCTTGCATTGCAAATACTCCTTTTTCACGCCAGTTTTGAATTGCGGGCGCGGGGCGCGCCGTCGGCTTTCGGGGGGACGTATGATACTAGAAATAAGGGCTTGGCGGGTAACAGTCGGCGGCACCTCCGTGGCCGGGGCTCCGGGCGCGGCGGGACAAACCAGGGGCGCCGCGCTACACTTCCCCCGCCCTACAAAAGAGGACAACCAATGACTTACGAATGCCTGCTCTACGAAGTAAAAGACCGCATCGCCACGCTCACGTTGAATCGCCCGGAACGGCTCAATGCGTTGGGCGGCACGCTGCGCGAAGACCTGTTCGATGCCATCACCAAAGCGGCGGCGGCCCCGGACGTCGGAGTCATCGTCATCACGGGCGCCGGCCGCGGCTTTTGCTCGGGCGGCGACGTCAAAACCATGAGCGAACGCGACAAGGCGGGCCAGGCCGCCAGCGCGAACGAGCGCAGCGCGCCGCTGCGCGACCGCTGCATACTCGCCATGCGCGATTGCCCCAAGCCCATCATCGCGGCAGTCAATGGTGCGGCCGCGGGCGCCGGCATGAACCTCGCGCTGGCGTGCGACATGCGGATCGCATCGACCGCGGCGAAATTCGCGCAGTCCTTCGTCAAGCGCGGGCTCGCGCCCGACTGGGGCGGTTCGTACTTTCTGCCGCGCGTCGTCGGCGTCGCCAAGGCGAGCGAAATGATCTTCACTGGCGAAACCATAGACGCGGCTGAGGCACTGAAGCTCGGCATCGTGAACTCAGTGGTCGCGCCCGAAGAGCTGATGAACGCCGCATACACGCTTGCGAAAAAAATTGCCGCCGGGCCGCCGATCACCATCGCGCTCGCCAAACGCACTATCCATCACAATCTCGAAGCGGACCTGCGCTCGGCGCTTGAATTCGAGACTTTTGCGCAGACCATCTGCAAGGACACCGACGACTACAAGGAAGGCGTCAAGGCGTTCATCGAAAAACGTGCGCCGGTGTTTCGGGGGAGCTAGCAGCCTGTCGGACTGGAGTTGATGATTTGAGCGATGTTGATCATGGTAATCGAGCGGAACAGTGAATCGAGGGCTAAATGGTTTGAGCGGATCGTGAGCGCACCGCTGGGTGCCCGTTTATCCTGCCAATATCGCCATTCTCTT
>CANJHY010000147.1:0-12342 GCA_947474275.1 Betaproteobacteria bacterium | reverse complement strand
GTCGGTGCATTCGTCGACGACATCATCGACCTCGCGGCAAAACGCGTACAGCGCGGTGATTGCGCGCCGCCGTGCGGGCGGCAGAAACAGAAAGCTGTAGTAAAAGCTCGAGCCGCTTTGCGAGGCTTTTTGCTGGCAGTATTGGTCGGGAGTCACGGCTGCGCGGGATTCAGGGTGCGGGATTCAGCGGAGAGAAAACGTGCGGGCGAACATCAATATCCAATCGCCGGAGCGTAGCACGGGTCGGCGGCGAAACACGTCGTACCCCGCGTTTTCGATTTTGGCGAGTATGCGTTCGCCGCCGGCGATGATCATGCGCATTTCCAGTCCGAGGCGCCCGCCGAGCACACGGCCGAGCGGCGCGCCGTCGAGCAACATGCGGCGCGTGCGTCCGACCTCGAACGCCATGAATGCGCGCCACGCGTCATTCGCCTCCTGGGCGGCGATTTGCGTTTCGCTGATATGGTAGCGGGCGAGTTCGTCCTGCGGCATGTAGATGCGTCCGTTCGCGTAATCGATGGCGATGTCCTGCAGAAAATTGATGATTTGCAGGGCCGAGCAGATGTTGTCCGACCACGCGTTGTTTCGCGGCGTTGCGGCGCCGTAGAGTTCGAGCAGCAGCCGCCCGACCGGGTTGGCGGAGCGCCGGCAGTAGTCGAGCACGTCGGCGAGATCGGCGTAGCGTTTTTTGGTGACGTCCTGCGCGAATGCCGACAGCAGGTCGTGGAACAGGCTGATGGTTAAACGTTGCTGCGCGATCATCGACGCCAATTTCTGGAAGAGCGCGGTATGCGGCTGCGCGCCGCTCTCTATGCGGCGCAATTCATCGCCGAAGCCGGCGAGCAGGTCGAGTCTTTCGCGGTCCGGCAAATCGCCTTCGTCGGCGAAATCGTCGGCCGTGCGCGCGAAGCGGTAGATGAGTTCTACCGGTTTGCGCAAACGCGCCGGCAATAGCACCGACGCAACAGGAAAATTTTCGTAGTGGTCGATACTCACGCAAGTTGCCGGGAAACGACCGGTATTACAACGGCTTAACGGGATTACGCACGTCATTCGGCCGGTATTCGAAGCTGACGAGCGACGGTAATTATATTACAATCAAAGCGTTGCGAAAGTGGCGGAATTGGTAGACGCACCAGATTTAGGTTCTGGCGCCGAAAGGCGTGGGGGTTCGAGTCCCTTCTTTCGCACCACTATCGGTTTCGTCGAATGTTCATGGCATAAACGTGCAATCAGCAAGGAACTCAGGAAGAAATGATGGCGGCAACTTTGGAAAATATCAGTCAGCTCGAGCGGCGTCTTAACATTTCGCTGCCTTCTCAGGAAATCGACAGCGAGGTGCAGACGCGTCTCAAGCAGCTCGCGCGCAACGTCAAGATGCACGGCTTTCGTCCCGGCAAGGTGCCGCTGAAAGTCGTCGCGCAGCAGTACGAAGACCAGGTGCGGCGCGAAGTGCTGGGCGACGCCCTGCAGAAAAGTTTCGGCGACGCGGTGCGCGCGCAGAACCTGAAAGTGGCCGGCTACCCGCGCTTCGAGCCCAAGGGTGAGTTGGGCAGCGTTGCGCAGGTCGAATTCAGCGCGACCTTTGAGATCTATCCGGAAGTCACGGCCAGCGACATGAGCAAAGTCGTGATCAAGCGGCCGCTGACGACTGTCAGCGAAGCCGAAGTCGACAAGACGCTGGAGATCATGCGCAAACAGCGCGCGACCTACAGTACTGTCACGCGGCCGGCGGCGCTGGGCGACAAGGTCACCATCGATTTTGTCGGCAAAACCGACGGCAAGGAGTTCGAAGGCGGCAAAGGCGACGACTTCGCGCTGACGCTCGGCGAAGGCCGCTTCCTCAAGGATTTCGAGAATGAGGTCGTAGGTCTCAGCGCAGGGGCTTCCAAGGTATTTGAAATACGCTTTCCGGAAGACTATCATGGGAAAGAATTAGCGGGAAAAACCGCTACTTTCGACGTAAAGTTAAAGCAGGTTTCAGGGGCGCAGCTGCCGCCGGTCGATGCTGATTTCGCAAAGGCGCTGGGGGTGGCGGATGGCAACCTGGAAACGATGCGCAAAGAGGTTCGCGAGAATCTCGAGCGCGAAGTAAAGCGCCGCATCAGCGCCCGCGTGAAAGACCAGATCATGCAGGCGCTGATCGACACCACCAAGGTGGACGTGCCGAAGTCGCTGGTGGAGCTTGAAATCGAGCGCATGCAGGGCGCGGCACAGCAGGACCTGGAAGCGCGCGGGTTGAAGGGGCAGAACATGCAACTGCCGCGCGATTTGTTCGAGCAGCAGGCGCAACGGCGCGTGACGCTGGGCCTGATACTGGCGGAAGTGGTAAAGACGCAAGCGTTGCAGGCCAAGCCTGAGCAGGTGCGGGCGATGGTTGAAGAGCAGGCGCAAAGTTACGAGCAGCCCGAGCAGGTGGTTAAGTGGTATTACCAGTCGCCTGAGCGGTTGCGTGAGATTGAGTCCATGGTGGTCGAGGAAAACGCCGTCACTTGGGCGCAGGCGACCGCGCAAGTTGAAGACAAAGCGACCGATTTCGACGAATTGATGGGGAACAGCAAATGATGCAGCCGAACTGGCAGCGCACGAACATGGAACCGCAGGGGCTCGGCTTGATCCCGATGGTGATCGAGCAAAGCGGCCGCGGCGAGCGCGCTTACGACATCTATTCGCGCTTGTTGAAGGAGCGCGTGGTGTTCCTCGTCGGCCCGGTGACGGAAGTGACGGCCAACGTCATCGTCGCCCAGTTACTGTTTCTGGAGTCCGACAACCCCGACAAGGACATCTCGTTCTACATCAACTCGCCGGGCGGGTCGGTGTCGGCGGGGCTCGCCATTTACGACACGATGCAGTTCATCAAGCCCGACGTTTCGACCCTGTGCGTAGGCCAGGCGGCGAGCATGGGTGCGTTGCTGCTGACGGCGGGTGCCAAGGGCAAACGCTTCTGCCTGCCCAATTCGCGCGTGATGATTCATCAGCCGATGGGCGGTTTCCAGGGCCAGGCCTCGGATATCGAAATCCACGCCAAGGAAATCCTGTTTCTAAAAGGCAAACTGAACGAGATCATGGCCAAGCACAGCGGCCAGACGATCGATACCGTCGAAAAAGATACCGATCGCGACAACTTTTTGTCCGCCGATCAGGCAGTAATTTACGGTTTGGTCGATAAAGTGCTGGTGAACAGAACAGAAACCGCGAAATAATGTCCTACAATACGGGCCAATAAGGAAATAATCGTATGTCAGACAAGATCGGCGGCGAAAAACTGCTCTATTGCTCGTTTTGCGGCAAGAGCCAGCACGAAGTGCGCAAGCTCATCGCAGGTCCGTCGGTATTCATCTGCGATGAATGCATCGAGCTGTGCAACGACATCATCCGCGAGGAAACCCAGGGCGAACACGGCACCAAGGGCGCCAAGTCCGATCTGCCGGTGCCGCACGAAATCCGCGAGATTCTCGACCAATATGTAATCGGCCAGGACCTGGCGAAGAAAATCCTGTCGGTCGCCGTCTACAACCACTACAAGCGGCTGAAGAACCTGACCAAGAACGACGAGGTCGAACTCGCCAAGAGCAATATCCTGCTGGTGGGGCCGACCGGTTCGGGCAAGACGTTGCTCGCGCAGACGCTGGCGCGGCTGTTGAACGTGCCGTTCGTGATGGCGGATGCCACCACGCTGACCGAAGCCGGCTATGTCGGCGAGGACGTCGAAAACATCATCCAGAAGCTGCTGCAGAAATGCGACTACGACGTCGAGAAGGCGCAGCGCGGCATCGTTTATATCGACGAAATCGACAAGATTTCACGCAAGTCCGACAACCCGTCGATTACGCGTGACGTATCGGGCGAGGGCGTGCAGCAGGCGCTGCTGAAGCTGATCGAAGGCACGATAGCCTCGGTGCCCCCGCAGGGCGGCCGCAAGCACCCGAATCAGGAATTCGTGCAGGTTGATACCACCAATATCCTTTTCATCTGCGGCGGCGCTTTCGACGGCCTCGACAAGGTGATACGCGCGCGCTCGGAAAAAGGCGGCATCGGTTTTGGCGCGGAAGTGAAAAGCCGCGACAACCGCAAGGACGCCACCAAGGTCCTGCGCGGCGTGCAGCCCGAAGACCTGATCAAGTACGGCCTGATCCCGGAGTTCGTCGGCCGCCTGCCGGTGGTGGCGACGCTGGAGGAGCTCGACGAAGTCGCGCTGATCCAGATACTCACCGAGCCGAAGAACGCGCTCTTGAAGCAGTATCAGAAAATGTTTTCGATGGAAGGCGTCGAACTCGAAGTGCGCGACGCCGCATTGAAAGCAGTATCGCGCAAGGCGCTGGAGCGCAAGACCGGCGCGCGCGGGCTGCGTTCGATCCTTGAGCAGACCTTGCTCGACACCATGTTCGACCTGCCGTCGCTCGACAACGTGATTAAAGTGGTGGTCGACGAAGGTTCAATCGGCACAGATACGCGTCCTATCCTCATCTATTCCGACCAACCCAAGGTGGCGGGTTCGGTATAATCTTACGCATGGACCTTCCCCCCGCGCCTGACTACGCCGCGAGGGGAGGTTTACACTGCTTTAATTGCCGGGGCTTGCCCCAACATATTCTTTGTATTGCTAATTTTGTACGCATTTTGTTCCCATTTCCGTTTCTTTATCAGGTAAAACCACATGTCCATTGCCAATGACCCGCTGACGAATATGGTGCAACTGCCGCTATTGCCCTTGCGCGACGTGGTGGTATTCCCGCATATGGTCATTCCGCTCTTCGTCGGGCGCCCGAAATCCATCAAGGCGCTTGAAACCGCGATGGAAGCGGGCAAGAGCATCGTGCTGATCGCGCAGAAATCGGCCGCCAAGGACGAACCCGCGCCGGAAGACCTTTACTCGATAGGCACGCTCGCCAATATTCTGCAAATGCTCAAACTGCCCGATGGCACGGTCAAAGTGCTGGTCGAGGGCAGCCAGCGCGCGCACATCGACCAGGTCATGGATGCGACGACGCACTTCACGGTCGACGCCACGCCGATCGCGGCGGACAACGAAATCACCGCCGAAGTCGAAGCCATGCGCCGCACGCTGGTCGCGCAATTCGACCAGTACGTGAAACTGAACAAGAAAATCCCGCCGGAAATCCTGACGTCGCTGTCGGGCATTGACGAGCCGGGCCGGCTGGCCGACACCATAGCCGCGCACCTGCCGCTGAAACTCGAGCAAAAACAGGAAGTGCTCGAAATGATTGCCGCCAAAAAGCGGCTCGAGCACCTGCTCACGCTGATCGAAGGCGAACTCGACATCCTGCAGGTGGAAAAGCGCATCCGCGGCCGCGTCAAGCGCCAGATGGAAAAAAGCCAGCGCGAGTACTACCTGAACGAGCAGGTCAAGGCGATCCAGAAGGAGCTGGGCGAGCTCGAAGAGGGCGCCGATCTCGACGACATGGAAAAGCGCATCAAGACCGCGCATATGCCGAAAGACGCGCGCAAGAAAGCCGAAACAGAGTTCAAAAAGCTGCGCCTGATGTCGCCGATGTCGGCGGAGGCGACGGTCGTGCGCAACTACATCGACGCCATCGTGTCGCTGCCGTGGAAGAAAAAAAGCAAGATCAGCACCGATCTCGTCAAAGCCGAAGCCGTGCTCGACGAAGACCACTACGGGCTGGAGAAGGTCAAGGAACGCATCGTCGAGTACCTCGCCGTGCAGCAGCGCGTGGACAAGATGAAAGCGCCTATCCTGTGCCTGGTCGGCGCGCCGGGCGTGGGCAAGACCTCGCTGGGCCAGTCGATCGCGCGGGCGACCAACCGCAAATTTGTGCGCATGTCGCTGGGCGGCGTGCGTGACGAGGCCGAGATCCGCGGTCATCGCCGCACCTACATTGGTTCGATGCCCGGCAAAATCCTGCAGAACATGACCAAGGTCGCAGTGCGCAATCCGCTGTTTCTGCTCGACGAAGTCGACAAGATGGGCATGGATTTTCGCGGCGACCCCGCGAGCGCGCTGCTCGAAGTGCTCGATCCCGAGCAGAACCACACTTTCGTCGACCACTACATCGAAGTCGAGTACGACCTGTCGGACGTAATGTTCGTGGCGACCGCCAACACGCTGAACATTCCGCCCGCGCTGCTGGACCGCATGGAAGTGATACGCCTGTCGGGTTACACCGAAGACGAGAAAGTGCATATCGCGACCCATCACCTGCTGCCCAAGCAGATGAAGAACCACGGGCTGAAGCCGGAAGAGATAGTTGTTTCGGAAAGCGCCGTGCGCGACATCATCCGCTATTACTCGCGTGAAGCCGGCGTGCGCAGTGTCGAGCGCGAAGTCTCCAAGATCTGCCGCAAGGTGGTCAAGATGCTGGTCGTGCGCAAGGGCGAGAAGGCCGTGCGCAAGGTCGCCGTCAACGCGCGCAATCTCGACAAGTTCCTGGGCGTGCGCAGGTACACTTTCGGGCTCGCCGAGAAAAACAACCAGGTCGGTCAGGTCACCGGTCTGGCGTGGACGGAAGTCGGCGGCGAACTGCTGACGATAGAAAGCGCGGTCATGCCGGGCAAGGGCAAGACGATCACCACCGGCAAGCTCGGCGAAGTGATGCAGGAATCGATACAGGCCGCGTTATCGGTGGTACGCAGCCGCTCGCGCCGGCTCGGCATCGCCGAAGACTTCTACCAGAAGAACGACATCCACATTCACTTGCCCGAGGGCGCCACGCCGAAAGACGGCCCCAGCGCGGGTATCGGCATTTGCACCGCGATGGTGTCGTGCTTTACGGGCATTCCGGTGCGCGCCGACGTTGCGATGACCGGCGAGATCACTTTGCGCGGCGAAGTGCTGCCGATCGGCGGTCTGAAAGAGAAGCTGCTGGCAGCGCATCGCGGCGGCATCAAGACCGTGCTGATCCCGCAGGAGAACGTTAAGGACCTCGCGGAAATACCTGACAACATTAAAAACCGGCTCGATATCCATCCGGTGAAGTGGATCGATCAGGTGCTGGAAATGGCGCTCGAGCGCAAGCCCGAAGCACTTGCGGACAAGCCTGAAGTTGCACCTGTGCCGGCGGTGGAGCAACCGGCCGCGCCTGCAATCAAACACTGACGTGCGTGAGCGCAAGGCGGTGCGGAAATTGCGGTGTGACAATTCGCACACCATGATTGAAATGATCGCCCGTAATTGCGGCCATTTGCTTGACACCGTGTTTTTGCGCTTGCTATAAATCATCTACAGGAACCCGGGCCCGGCATGGCGTAAAACGCGTGCCGGGTTTTTACTCCTGCCTTAGGTTCACCTGTCGGCTGTATTCAATTTTAAAAAGGGAGTTACGTGAATAAATCGGAATTGATTGAAGCTATCGCGAAATCTGCCGATATCTCCAAAGCGTCCGCCGAGAAGGCGCTGGATGGGGCGTTGGGCGCGATCAAGGGCGCATTGAAAAAAGGCTCGAGCGTCACGTTGGTAGGGTTCGGCACTTTCAAGGTCGGCAAGCGCGCCGCGCGCACCGGGCGCAACCCGCGCACCGGCGAGGCGATCAAGATCAAGGCCGCCCGCGTGCCCAAGTTCAGTGCTGGCAAGGCGCTCAAAGATGCGGTAAACTAGCGTTAATTCAGTAGTCTGAAAGCAGTCTCAAAACAGTAGTCAAAAGATTACACTTTGGGGTAGATGCGCAGTGCGTATCTACCCCAAATTCGTGGTAGCAGGCGTTTAAGCGTTTCCTTAGGTTACGGGTGCTTAGCTCAGCTGGTAGAGCGTCGCCCTTACAAGGCGAATGTCGGCGGTTCGATCCCGTCAGCACCCACCAGGGTCTGTAGTAGAACACCATGGGAGTGGTAGTTCAGTTGGTTAGAATACCGGCCTGTCACGCCGGGGGTCGCGGGTTCGAGTCCCGTCCACTCCGCCAGATCCACCAAGGCGAACCAGGGTTCGCCTTTTTTTTGGCGCGCGCATGGCGCGTCCCGACTTGGGCGCGTTTCATGGCGAAGCGCGGATTAGTTGCAGTAGCATGCATGCTTCATTTGCCGCGGTGAATTGACCTATGTTCGATCTCGTCCACAAGCACAAAAAGCTGATCCAGCTCATGCTGGCGGTCATCTTTCTGCCGTTTGCGTTTTTCGGCATCGACTCCTACTTCCGCAGCTCCGACGGCGACAATCACGTGGCGACGATCAGCGGCCAGCCCGTCACCCAGCAGGAGTTCGCGATTGCCCTGCAGGAGCGCCAGAACTATCTGCAGCGTCTGATGGGCGGCCGCGTCGATCCGGCGATGCTCGACAGCTCCGAGCTGAGGTTCGCCGCACTCGACGGCATTATCCGCCAGCGCCTGCTGATCAACCAGGCGGTGCGCGGCAATGTGCTGGTTTCCGACGAGCAACTGCAGCAGGTGATCAGCGAGCAGCTGGCGTTTCAGGAAGACGGCAAGTTTTCGCACGCCCGTTACGTCGAGCTGCTCAAGCGGCAGAACATGACCGAGCTCGGTTTTGAAAGCACCCTGCGGCGCGACATCATGCACCAGCGCATGAACGGCGCCTATCTGTCGACGGCGATCGTGCCGAGTTCCGTGGCGGAGCGGCTGTTGCGCATCAATTCCCAGCAGCGCGAAGTCAGCCAGAGCACGCTCGATCCGGAAAAATTCGTGGCGCAGGTCAATGTCGAAGACGGCGCTATCAAGAATTACTATGACACGAATAAAACGGAGTTCCAGGTCGCGGAACAGGCGCGACTCGAGTACGTAACGCTGTCGCTGGACGCGATCGCCGCGCAGACTGACGCGACCGCCGAAGAGGTCAAGCAGTTCTACGAGCAAAACCTGAAACAGTACGCGAAGGGCGAAGAACGCCAGGCGAGCCATATACTGATTACGGCGGACGCCCAGGCGAGCGCCGAACAAAAGCAGGCCGCGCGCGCGAAGGCCGAGCAATTGCTGAAGCAGGTGAAGCAGAATCCGGCAAGCTTCGCCGAGGTGGCGAAGAAAAATTCGCAGGACCCGGGGTCCGCGGCGAAGGGCGGCGACCTCGGGTTTTTCCCGCGCGGCGCGATGGTCAAGCCGTTTGACGATGCCGTGTTCAGGATGAAGCCGGGCGATATCGAGGGGCTCGTCGAGTCTCAGTTCGGCTTTCACATTATCCGGCTCACCGCGGCGAAAGGGCACGGCATCGACGACGTCAGGAAGCAGGTCGAACTCGATTTGAAGCGCCAGAAAGCCGGCAAGAAATTCGCCGAACTTGCCGAAGAACTCAACAACAAGGTATTCGAGCAGGGCGACAGCCTGAAGCCGGCCGCGGACGCAATGAAGCTCGGCATTCAAACTAGCGGCTGGGTCAGCCGTGCCGGCGGCGACAACAAGCTCCTGAACAGCCCGAAGTTGATGCAGGCGGTGTTTGCAGACGACGCCGTCAAGAACAAGCGCAATACCGAGGTCGTCGACGTCGGCAACAATACGCTGGTCTCGGCGCGCGTCATTGAATACAAGGCTTCCACCGTGCGGCCGCTCGACGAGGTCCGGGCCGCTATCGTCAAGCGGCTGACGCGCCAGCAGGCGGCACAGCTCGCGGCGAAGCAGGGGCGGGAATTGCTCGCGAAATTAAAGCAGGGCGACGCCGGCGAAGTCAGCTGGGGTGCCGCCAAGATGGCGACGCGTGAAAATGCGCAGGGCTATGCCGGCCCGGCGGTCGCCGAGATATTCAGGGCCGACGGCGGCAAATTGCCGGCCTATGCTGGCGTCGAGACCCCGCAGGGCGGCTACGTGCTGATGAAGATCACGCGCGTCGTGGACGCGGATGTGACCGATGCGGCCAAGCGCAAGGCAGCGGCGGATGAGTTGCGCCAGTTGGTCGCCCAGGAAGAACTCAATGCTTACGTCGCGAGCCTCAAGCTCAAAGCCGACGTCAAAATACAGCAGGACCGGCTGGAGAAGAAACCGCAGCAATAAGGCAGGCTTCAGGCTTCAGGCTTCAGGGAAGCCCGAACCTGGCAACGTTTTTACTGAATCCTGAATCCTGCCTTCAAGCCATTCCTGCGGCAGTCGTGCTGAAACCACAGTCGACGTAGGTGATTTCACCGCTGACCCCGCTCGCGAGGTCGCTCATCAGGAACGCCGCCACATTGCCGACTTCGTCGGTGGTGACGTTGCGCCGCAGTGGCGCGTTCTCTTCCACGAATTTTAGAATTTTGCCGAAGCCGCTGATGCCGGCGGCGGCGAGCGTCTTGATCGGCCCCGCCGAGATGCCGTTGACGCGGATGCCCATGGGCCCAAGATTTTGCGCGAGATAGCGCACGTTGGCTTCCAGGCTCGCCTTGGCGAGTCCCATCACGTTGTAATTCGGCACCGCGCGCACCGCACCCAGGTAAGTGAGCGTCAGCAGCGCCGCCTGGCGCCCCTGCATCATCGGCAGCGCCGCCTTGGCCAGCGCGGCGAAGCTGTACGAACTCACTTCGTGGGCAACGCGGAACGCGTCGCGCGTCAGGCCGTCGAGGTAGGCGCCGGCCAGCGCTTCGCGCGGCGCAAACGCAATCGAATGGATGATGCCGTCGAGACCGTCCCAGCGCGCGCCGAGGTCGGCGAAAAGTTTGGCTATTTCTTCATCGCTTGCGACGTCGCACGGCAGCACGATATCGCTGCCGAATTGGGCCGCCAGTTTCAATACACGGTCCTTGACGCCTTCGCCCTGGTAGGTGAAAGCGAGAGTCGCGCCTTCGCGCTGCATCGCGGTGGCAATTCCGTAGGCGATCGAGCGGTTGCTGAGGAGCCCGGTGATCAGTACGCGTTTGCCGGCAAGAAATCCCATGGTAGACCGTTCCTCCAGAATAACGGCGTGATTATAGCCGATTGAAAGTCTGCTTTCGGCTCAAACCGCCGCGGCGGCCAGCAGTTCGCGCGTGTAAGGATGCGCGGGAGCACTGAGGATGGCTTGAGTTTCCCCGCTTTCGACGATGCGCCCGTCCTTCATCACCAGCACGCGATGGGCGACAGCGCGGATCACGGCGAGATCGTGACTGATAAAAAGATAACTCATGCCGAGCCGTTGCTGCAGCTGGGCGAGCAGCTTCAACACCTGCTGCTGCACCGATGCGTCGAGCGCGCTGGTCGGTTCGTCCAGCAGCAGCAATGCCGGTTGCAGTGTGACCACGCGTGCAATTGCGATGCGTTGGCGCTGTCCGCCGGAGAACTCATGCGGATAGCGCCCCAGCATGTTTTCTTCGAGGCCGACTTCCTGCAGTGCGGCAACGATGCGGCCGCGCTGCTCGGCAGCGTCAAGTTCGGGAAAGTGCAGCCGGAGTCCTTCGCCGACGATCTGCTCGACGGTGCGGCGCGGTGACAGCGAAGAGAACGGATCCTGGAATACTACCTGGATGCGCTTGCGCAAAGGCCGTAAAGTATTCTGCGGCATGCCATCGAGCCGCTGGCCGTCGAAATGGATCGCGCCGGAGCTCCGCTGCAGGCGCAGCAGGGACAGGCCGAGAGTGGTCTTGCCGGAGCCGGATTCACCGACGATGCCGAGTGTTTCGCCGCGCCGCAATTCAATATCCGCATCGCGCACCGCATGAAAATCGTCGTGGCGGAACCAGCCGCGCTTGATTGCGAAGGTGCAGGAGAGTTTTTCCGCGCTCATCAATATCGAAGCGTCGCCCGCCACCGGTTCCACCATGCGCTGCGGCCGGCTTGCCAGCAGGTGGCGCGTGTAGTCGTGGCGCGGGTCCGCGAAAAGCGTCGCAGTAGCGGCGGTTTCCACCAGGCGGCCCGCCTGCATCACACCGACCCGGGTGGCAAAGCGGCGGACCAGGTTCAGATCGTGCGTGATCAGCAGCACCGCCATGCCGAATTCTTGCTGCAATTCGTCAAGCAGCGCGAGGATCTGCGCCTGCACCGTCACATCCAGCGCCGTAGTCGGTTCGTCGGCTATCAGCAATTTGGGACGGCAGGCCAGCGCCATCGCAATCATCGCGCGCTGCCTCTGGCCGCCGGACAATTGGTGCGGATAGCTTTGCACCCGCCGTTCCGGGTCGGTCACTCCGGTGCGGCGGAGCAGTTCCACGGCGCGCGCGGCCGCCGCGGCAGGCGTCAGTGCTTCGTGCAGTCTGAGGGTTTCGGCGATCTGGTTGCCGACGGTATAGAGCGGATTCAGCGCCGTCATCGGCTCCTGAAAAATCATGGCTATTTCACTGCCGCGTATTTTGCGCATACCCGCTTCATCGCAGGCGAGCAGATTTTCACCTGCGGCTGCGGCGCGGTTGCCCGCATGCCAGCGGATTTCGCCGGCGTAGGCTGCATTCTGATTGAGCTGCAATATCGACAACGCGGTGACGGTTTTACCCGAGCCCGATTCGCCCACCAGCGCAAATTTCTCGCCAGCGGTGATGTCCAGCGAAAT
>CANJHY010000146.1:0-12445 GCA_947474275.1 Betaproteobacteria bacterium | reverse complement strand
ACTGTCGCCGCGGGACGCGTGCGATTTGCGCAGGTCGTTTCGAGCGGCTTCGGTGAGGTCGATGAAGGCAAGGATTTGCAGCAGCGACTGCTGAATGCAGCACGGGCGGGTGGCATGCGTTTGCTTGGCCCGAACTGCCTTGGCATCTACACGCCGCGCGGCAGGATTACGTTCACCGAGATCAGCCCAACCGAAGTCGGCCATGTCGGCGTGATTTCACAGAGCGGCGGGCTCGGCACCGATATCATCCGGCGCGGACTCTCGCGCGGCGTTAAATTCTCCGGTCTGGTAACGGTCGGCAATTGCGCCGATATCGCACCCAGCGATCTGCTCGAATTTTATCTGGCTGATGCGCAGACCAAGGTGATCGGCTTTTACATCGAGACAGCCAAAGACGGGCGGCGCCTGTTCGAAATGTTGCGCGCCGCGAAAGCGCAGAAGCCGGTCGTCATACTGAAAGGCGGGCGCACCGGCCAGGGGCTCGCGGCTGCAGCTTCGCATACGGGTTCGCTGGCAGGCGACGAGCGCGCATGGATCGCGTTGTCGCGCCAGACCGGCTGCGTGCTGGTGGAGACGCTCGACCAGTTCATAGATACGCTGCTCATATTCCAGACGCTCACGCCGCAACCGCAGCATCCGACCAAACGCGTGGTGTTGTTCGGCAACGGTGGCGGCACCAGCGTGCTTGCCACCGATTACTTCGCAAGGCTGGGCCTGGATGTGCTGCCGTTTGAAAAGCCGGCGCTGGATGCACTGGCAGCCCTGAAGCTGCCGCCGGGCACCAGCATCACCAACCCGGTCGATTGTCCGGTCAGTACGCTGCAGCAGGACAACGGCCGCGTCGCCGAAAAAATCCTCGATGAGATTTACGCTAAAGGCAGACCCGAGGCGCTGGTAATACATCTGAACATGTCGGCATTTGCCGGGCGCACGCCACCCGAGGTGCTCGACAACGTATTGCAGGCTGCGCTGCGCGTGCAGACCCACTATCCGGGCCAGGCACATTTCGTGCTGGTGCTGCGCTCCGACGGCGATCCCCAGCTCGAAGCGCGCAAGCGCATATTCCGCGATACCGCAGTCGGGTTGGGTATCCCGGTTTACGACGAAATGAGCAACGCTGGTCAGGCGCTCGCCGCGCTGCAGGCGCACGAACGGTTTCTGCATACACGCGGCAGCTAACCGGGCATGGTTTCCACGGATTTCAAAGCGCTGAGCCTCGCGTTCCGCGTCTACAGCGGCAAGGACGCGCTGGAAAACCTGCCTGCCGAACTTAAACGCAACAAGGCGCAGCGCGCGTTTATCGTCTGCGGCCGTACGGTATCGCGCCGCACCGATCTCATCGCGCGCATGCGCCGCATCCTTGGCGAGTCATGCGCGGGGGTGTTCGACGAGGTCGAAAAAGACTCTACGCTGCCGTCAGTGTTGAAAGCGACGGCCGCGGCACGCGCGGCGAACGCTGATCTTTTGATCAGCGTCGGCGGCGGCAGCGTGACGCAGGCGACGCGCGTGGTCGCCATCCTGCTCGCGGAAAAAGGCGAGCCGCACAGCCTGATTACGCAGTATCCGGACAACGCGCCGGCCATCAGCCCCAAGCTCAATGCGCCCAAGCTGCCCATCATCAACGTGTTGACGGTGCCGACGTCGGCGCAGAACCGCGGTGGCTCGGCGCTGCGCGACGATACGCTCGATCACCGCATGGAGTTTTTCGATCCCAAAACGCGCCCGAAGGCGCTGTTCTGGGATGCGGATGCTTTGCTGACGGCGCCGTCCACCCTGATACGCACGGCGGGATGCTCGGTCTATTGGCGCAGCGTGATGAATCTTGGCTGGACCGACGTCAATCCGCTGCTGGAAGGCGTGCGCCTGCAGGCTTACCGCCTGGCGGCACGCGCGTTATCGCAGATCATGAACAGTACTGACGCCGCTCCGCGCATCGAATTATGCGCGGCAGCTTTCCTGCTGAACCGCGACGCCGACGAAGGTGGCAGTAGTGCCGCCCGGCATTGGGTGGTGCGCGCGACTTACGCGTTTGCAACGTCGTTGTTCATCTCGTTTCCGCATATCGGCCAGGGCGAAGCCAATACAGCTTTGACCGGCACCGTGCTGCGCCGGCTCGGCGGACGCGACCCGCAGGCGATGGCGAATCTCGCACGTGGCCTCGGTGTGTGGGACGACAGCATGCCGGAAGCGAATGCGCCGCAGCTGGCCGCGGATTACCTCGACAAGTTCTTTGCCGGACTCGGCATGCCGACGCGATTGCGTGACCTCGATTTTCCGCGTGAAGGTTTGGGGCAGGTGCTGGAGAACTCGCTCAAGAACTTCAACGCCGATCCAAAACGCGAGTTTGTGCGCGAACGCGACTTTCTGCACGATGTGCTGCAGGCGGCCTGGTAATTCGATAACGTTGCGCCGCGCCCGTAATCGCGCGACACCTAACCATTGATCGGCGGCAGACAAAGCGCGCGCGTCAGCACCCGCGTGGCCTGCAGAAAGTCGTCCATCTCCATGTGTTCATCCGGATTGTGCGAGCCGTGTGCATTGCGGATGAAGATCATCGCCGAGGGAATCCCCGCGTAGGCGAATACAGCCGCATCATGTCCGGCGCCACTGGGCAGCCTCATCTGCGGCACCGCTTCGGCCGCGCACAGTCTTTCGAGTTCATCAATCCATGCCAGGCTCATCGGCGCCGGACGGTTGATGATCGCTGCATCGAATGTGAACTCCACATTGCGCCCGGTTGCGATGGCCGCCGCCTCTTTTCTCAGGAGCGCGTAAAACCCGTCGAGCGTCGCCTGATCATCAGCGCGAATCTCGGCGCTGAAACGCGCCGTACCCGGGATCCGTGAAATCGCATGCTCGGCGGGGTCGGTGCCGATGATGCCGTGCGTGATCGCGAGCTGTTTGCCGCTCTCCAGCCACAGCTTCCAATGCGTGTCCATGCGCATGATCAGCGCGGCAATGGCGACGACGGCGTCGCGGCGCAGGGCGCGCGGTGTTGCCCCGGCATGCGCGGCCTGGCCGCGGCACGCAATGTCCATATGCCGCAGGTTGCCGTAGATCCCCGTCACGATACCGACCGGCAATCCGCTCGCCTCGAGGACGGGCCCTTGTTCGATATGCACTTCGAGAAAGGCTGCGACTGTACTGGGATCGAGCAGAACTTCTCCTCGGTCAATTGCGGCCACGTCGGCGCCAACATCCTCAAGGTAGGCGCGCAGTGGCCGCCGGTTGTCATAGCGCGGCTGCGCGAGATCGTTTGCGGTCAGCAGCCCGAACAGCGCGTGCGACCCGATCCAGGATTTACCGAACCACGCACTTTCTTCTCCACGCAGCGCAATCAGCTTTACGGTCCGTGCAGGCGTAATGTTGTGGCGCCGCAGATGGATCAGCGCAAGCAGCCCGGCGATTACGCCGGCGGCACCGTCGTAATTTCCCCCGCGCGGCACACTGTCAAGGTGCGAGCCGGTCGCAATGAAAGGCGCGTCGGTTTCTTGTCCGGGCAAGGTAACGATCAGGTTACGGACGCGATCGTGCGCGATCGCAAGGCCGTTCTCCACCGCCACCCTGGCCACGATGTCCTGCGCCGCATTTTCCAGCGGACCGAATGATTCGCGGGTGATCCCGACGCCATCAAACGAGATGCGCCGCAGTTCGGCAAACATCTCCGCCGCCAACGGACGCAACTCGTCATCGCAGAAAGGGCTGATCGCTTCAGCCGGAGTCATTGCCGGTCCTCAGGGCTACAGATCGGCGGGCGCCGGATCGGCCGCCATGTACCAGTCCGCTATCTGGCTGCCGGTCATGAAAATGACGTCGTCGCGTTTTTTGAGCAGCTTCAGGCATTCGACCAGGTACGGCATGCGGTGCGGCACGCCGATCTGGTGCGGGTGCAGGCCGAGGGTCAGAACGCGCGGCTGCGTCTTCAGTTCCGGGCCGAATGTTTTCAGGGTGTCTTTCAGGCGCTGCAGGACTTCCGGCGACGATTGGCGTTCGACCGTGTAAACGAGGCTGTCGTTAAGTTCAAAGCCGTACGGCATGCTCACCAGCGGCCCGTGCTTGGTGCGCATCCAGCACGGCAGGTCGTCGAGGATCCAGTCCAGATTGTATTCAATGCCGAGTTTCTTGATGATGTCCGGCGTGTCGAAGGTCTGCGCGAAGCCGGGCCCCATCCAGCCGCGCACTTTCTTGCCGGTGAATGCGGACACCTGATCGAGAGCTTTTTTGATCGTCGCTTCTTCGTTTTTCTCTTTGTGCAGCAGGCGCTGCAAATAGCCGTGCCCGATGAACTCCCAACCCGCCTTGAGCATCGCATCGGCCACCGAAGGATAGTGGTCTATGACGGTCGAATTCAGATTCACGCTCGCCGGCAGTTTCATATCCGTCAAGAGCTTGAGCAGGCGCGGCATGCCGCAGCGCAGGCCGTATTCTGCCCACGAATAATTGGGGATGTCGGGAATCGGCTCCATGCCGTGCGGCGTCGACAGGGTTTTGCGCGGCATCGGTTGATCGAACGGCCAGTACTCGACGTTCGACACAATGTGGACGATCAGCATGCGGCCTTTTTTCGGCGGCTTCAACGGCTTGCGCTCGCTGGTCATCTGGAACGGAATGCGCGGATTGGTCATCATCGGATTTCCTCGAAAAAATTGCAGAGTGAAAAGAGTGTTTATACGATGGCGTGTTGTGCCTGCAGTGCCTCGCGCAAATTCGCGATGTTCAGGCCACGCGGCGGTGCGCCGGATCTTGCAGCGAGGGCGGCAGCCACCCCCGCTGCATGCCCATAGGCCATGCACTGCGCCCCCATGCGGGCCGAGCCGACGGCCTCGCGCGTCGCGGCCAGACAGCGTCCGGCAACCAGCAGTCCATCCATATCCCGCGGGATCAGCGCACGGTATGGAATATCGTAGTCGCCACCGTCGCGCACGAATAAATGCTCGCGCACATTGGCATGGGTTTGCGATTGCACGCTCATCGGATACGCGCCGCGTGCGATGGCGTCCGGAAAACGCGCGCCATTCTCGACGTCGGCACGCGTGAGCTCGTAGGCGCCGACGATACGGCGCGACGCGCGCACGGATACCGCGGGCATCACCGTGTGCAGAAAACACGCATTGAAGCCCGGCACATAGCGCCGCAGCACGTCCAGCACGATATGCAACTGGCGCTGCCCTTCTACTTCCGCGCGACTCAGTTCGACGCCATTCGTGGCATCGAACGTGATGCTGGTGGCGTTGAGCGTCACGATGTCGCGCCGATGCGGCATCGGCATGATGCTGAAGCGCGCGCCGAATGGTTTCAAGCGTCCCCAGCCGCTTTTGTCTTCGCTGGTGATCTCCCATTCCGCCCAGTCGCGCCGCGGGATGTAGTCGCGTACCAGATTGGAAAGATAGATGTAAGGACAATCGTAAATATCCCGCACCCGGTCGCGCATGACGGCAGCCGTATCGAGACCCTTTGCAGAGCGCAAATAAGGGTCGGCCAGCAGCACGATTTTCTGCGGCGCGCTCCGCGCATCGGCGATGAAGCGGTCGGTGTCGACGCCGGCGACGCGAAACAGCAGCGTCGCATTCAGCGCGGCCTCCGGCACATCCTGATTGTAGGCGGCGCCGGCGCGCACCGCGACATCGGCATCGCCAGTGGCGTCGACGACGACTTTGGCGCGCATCTCGCGCAGACCCGCCTTGTTGTGCACCCGTACTCCGGTGATCCGGCCCGGCTCAACCATCACGTCGACCAGTATCGTGTGCAGCGCAAGATCGACGCCCGCGGCATCCGCCATTTCGAATAACACGAGTTTCATGATGTCCGGATCGACCGGCGTAAAGGAGCCGCCGATGCCGGTGGGGTTGGGCAGGTGCCCGCCTTCGCGGGCGCCGCCGCGCTGCGCGATTTTATCCACCAGCTCCTGCGGCAGTCCGCGCACGATTTGCTCGCCGCGGCTGTTATGGAACGGCGTGATGTTCGCCAGCGCAAAGCAGGTTCCGCCAAGGTGGCCGGCGCGCTCGACCAGACAGGTGCGAGCGCCGGAACGCGCCGCCGCGACCGCCGCGATGGCCCCGGCCGTGCCGCCGCCGACGACGATGACGTCAAAATCAGAAGGTTGCATTTACGGGCACTCCGGCGTGAGGGCCTGCTCTTTGAGTCGAGCAAGGCATGCGAGCGCGTGTGTTGCCGCGCGCTCTCCGTCCGGCATGTCTCCCCGTACATAGGGAGTGCGCAGGCGCTCAATTTCATCCAGCGCGTGCAAGGCACGAGGCGCCACTGCCTGCACTTTACGCCGCATCTCAGGAGACAGAAATTCGGCGTGCATTGCATCGCGGTCACAGGGCATCACATTCGTTCGATGCAGCAGGATATTGAACCAATGCGTACCGGCCAGCATGGCCGCTTCAATCACGGTCTCAAAATCCGCGGCGGTACACTGCGCAAGCGACCGCTCGATGCTGTGCGCTTTCGCGCGGTGATCTTCAATTTTCACCGGGTGCTTGCCGCCGGCGGGAGCGCCGTGAAAAGGTGGGTGACGCATTGCGCATAAGCAAGCTCCCAGCACGCCGCGGCATCGTCCGGGATGACCTGATTGCCGCGCACATACGGCTCGCGCAGATTTTCAATCAGTTTCAAGGCCGCGCACGCGCGCTCAACGGCGGGAGGAATGGGCCGACCGACGGCCGGCTGGCCGACGTGCATTATGTCGCCCGGGCGATGCTGCGAGTCGCTGAGCGCGCCGGTAACGCGGTCCGGCACCGCGTAGCGGCCTTCGACCTGCGAATGAAAAGAGTCGGTCTCGTCAGTGGCGCCGCAATGGTGCAGCGCGGCGTTGAGCAGATGCGTGCATGCATTCATCGCAGTCCAGATCCAGAGCTCGCGGTCGGTTGCGGGATCGAGTCGCCGCCTGACGGCGTCAAGACGTTCAAACTTTTCAAGATGGGAAGCTATTTTCATTGCCGGGTGCGCGCGGCGCGGCCACCCATTCGCGGGCAGCGGCGCGGCGCGGGATTACTTGATTTGCACCAGCTGCGGACGCACCGCCCGCAGCAGATCGGGCTCGATCCACTCGCGTGCTTTGGGCTGGGATTGAATGCGTTTCAGGCCGAATAGAAAGTCGGCCACCTGGTCAAGATCCCGCACCATCTCGTCGTTGATCGCGAGCGTGTAATTGTTGGACGCCATCACGTCGGCCATCTCCGCAGGCTCGAGACCGAATTCCTTGGCCAGAATCTGGGTGGCTTCGCTTTTGTTGCTGCTGATGAATTCATTGGCCTTGAGCAGCGCGGCGATTACCGCCTTCACGGTATTGGGCTGTTCCTTGATAAAGGCGTCGGTCGCGAACAGCACGCTATGGTCGCCGTAAATACGCCGCTCGCCTTCCTTGCCCGGAATCATGGATTTGGTTCCGCTTACGAGCAGCTTGCCGTTGGCGATCCTGCGCGCGCGCGTGGTGTTGGGCTCCCACACCGAGATCGCGTCGACGGTGCCGCGCGAGAAGCTCGCCAGCATTTCGGCCGGCGCCATGTTCACGAGTTCCACCTTGCTCGCGTCGAAGCCATAGGCCTTGACGAACGAATTGAAGAGCGACTCGGACGCGGTGCCGCGCATGATGGCGATTTTCTTGCCGTGCAGCTCATCGAGGCTTTTTAGGCTCTGCTTGACGATGATCTGCTGCGCGCCGGAGATATCCGAGATCTGCGACAGTATCCTGATCGGAAACGGCCGCGAGCGCAGTGTCGTCGTTGGCGTCGCGCCGGAGGAGCCGATCGGCACGCTGCCGCCCACCACTGCCGTCATCAGATCGCCGGCCGACGGGAAAAACTTCACTTCGGCGTCTAACCCGGCTTCCTTGAAAAACCCTTTGTCGCGCGCAATGACGATCTGCGCCGCAAGATTGGGATCCTTGCCGGCGCCGATGGTGACGGCTGTTTGCGCCGCGCCCGGCAGCGGAAGCAATGCGCTCAGGGCCAGCAATGACACCGCGCAGCCCGTGCGAAAACTCCGGGCCGAACGCGCTGTTGCAGGGCTTGCGGTGCGGCGATTGATGCTGTTCATGACGACCTCCATAGTTATGATGAAACAGGCTTGCGTTTCAATTCGTTTTCCATTTCAGCAGAGAACGCTCTACCCTCAGCAGCAGCGCATTGAGCGCGAAACCGAGCGCGCCAATACAAGCCATGCCGAGAAAAATCTGGTCAGTGCGAAAGTTGTAGCGGGCGTCGCTGATCATGAAACCGAGCCCCGCGCTTGAAGCGATCAACTCCGCCGCGACGAGCACGATGAACGCCATGCTCATCCCCAGCCGCGCGCCGACGATCATGAACGGAAACGCCGAGCGCAGCACGACATCCCTGAAAACATGCATACGATTGGCGCCCAGCGCCTGCGCGGCGCGTACCTGCACGCGGTCGACCTCCCGGAAGCCCGCCAGCGTGTTCACCAAAATCGGGAAAAATGCGCCGTAGGCGATGATAAAGACCTTGGACAATTCATCGATTCCGAACCAGAGTATGGCCAGCGGAATGACCGCGATCGGTGGAATGGGGCGCAGCAACTCCAGCAACGGGTCGGCGAGTCCGTAAACGATGCGCGAGACGCCCATCGCGATGCCGAGTGGTACTGCGACGACAAACGCAACCGCGAATCCTTCGAGGACACGCCGCAGGCTCGCGATGACGTTTTTGAGCAGACTGCCGTCCCCAATGGACGACTGCAATGCCGCCACAACGTCGCGCGGCGACGGCAGCAGGATTTTATCGACCCAGCCGCTGGCGCTGGCCAGCCACCAGAGAGTCAGCGTGACCAGAAGGGAGGCAAACGCGAGGAGCATGCGCTGGCGGCGCGTAAGCAGTGGCGTGCCGAGCGCGTCGGTTGGGCGTGGTCCTTCGCTCAGCGGGGAGCTCATGCGGCAGGCGGGGCTTCAGAGGCCGGGCGGTGAGCGGCACGCAAATACCCATCGACTTTTCGGTACATCGCGAAGTAGGCGTCGGAAGTGCGTTCGCGCGGACGCGCGAGCGTATTTTCGAGCACGACCTGAATGCGGCCGGGATGCGCCTGCATGACGACGATGGTATCGGCCAGGAAAACCGCCTCGCCGATGCTGTGCGTGACAAACAGGCAGGTGCGGCGCTCCGCCTCCCAGATCCGCAGCAACTCCTCCTGCAACGACTCGCGCGTCATCGCGTCCAGCGCGCCGAACGGCTCGTCCATGAGCAGAATTTTCGGCTGATTGGCCAGTGCACGGGCAATCGCCACGCGCTGGCGCTGCCCGCCGGACAATTGGCTGGCGTAACGGTGCCGGGTTTCTTCTAGATGTACGAGCTTGAGATAGCGATCAGAAATCTCCTGCAGCGCAGTATTGTTAACGCCGCGCAGCCGCGGGCCGTACTGAACGTTCTGCTCGACGGTAAACCACGGGAACAATGCGTATTCCTGAAACACCATGCCGCGGTCAGCGCCAGGCCCCGTCACGGCCTTTCCGTCGACCAGCACCTCGCCTGCCGAAGCGCGGACAAAACCCGCGATCGTATTGAGCAAGGTGGTCTTGCCGCAACCCGAAGGTCCGAGCAAACAAATAAATTCGCCGGCCCGTACCTCAAGAGTGACTTTGGACAATGCAGCGTGCGCACCGTAAGTCACCGAGAGTGCGCGGACGTCGACGCTGGACGCCGGCACGGTGACGGCCGAGGTGTTCACTATCGGAAGCGCGTCAGCTACCCGGCAGATTGTGGACTTCCGGGAAAAACAGGTCTTTCCATGACTCCGGTTTGACCTTGATATGGCCGACTTCCGACATGAAGCTGACGATTTTCATCATGTTCTTCGGCGTCATGGTGAACTCGAACTCGGGATTGTTGATGAGCTCGAGGAGTTCGTCGACTGAAATTTTTTCCTTGGTGATGCGGATATAGCTTTCGGCCGCGCCCTTGCGGTCTTTGTAGATTTCCTGAATGGCTTCGTTGAACGCCGCGAGAAATACGCGGTAAGTTTTCGGGTTCTCGTCGTGAAATTTGGAGCTCGTCCACACCAGATTGTAGGTCGTCACCCCGCCCAATGCGTCATACGATTTGAGTATCGACTGGATGCCGGGTCGTTTCAGCGCTTGATACTGGAACGGCGGTTCCGAAAAATGATTATTGATTTCACCGCCGCCCGACAACAGGGCCGCCGTTGCATCGGGGGTTGCCATGCTGACGCTCAGGTTGTCGAACTTGAACTCGTTACCCTTGCCGAATTCCTTCTGACTCGCCATCTGCAGAATAATGGCGCCACCTGAAATCCGCGCGACCGGCATCGCGATTCGGTCTTTTTCGGTGAAATCCCTGATCGACTTGATCCGCGATTCGCGCGTGAGCAGCATGATCGGTGCCGCGTTCTTGGCGGCGATCGCCTTGACTTCGTTCGGGGTGCCCTTGGTGCGCGCCCACAGAATGGCGAGCGGGGGAATGCCGCCGCCGGCGATGTGGATGCTCCCGGACAGCAACGCATCGTTCTGGCTAGCACCCCCCGCGATCTGCAGATAGGTTGCCTGCGTATCGAGACCCGCCGCCTTGGCGTGCTTCTCGAAGAGCTTCTTGTCCTGCATCACATGCAGTGGCAGAAATGATATGCCAAACTGGCGCGCGATCTTGATTTCGGCAACTTCCGCGAAAGAGCTTGCTGCGCCGAATATGCACAGAGCAATCAGTGCGAGCGACCCACCGGCTGATAACTTGGCAGACATTACATTTCTCCCCTTTTTTGAATTAAACGAGGGTGGACGTGCTGGTGCAGAAACAAGTCCCCCGGCGGAACGTGCGACCGCGTTTGGAATTACAGAATGAGTATACCTGCGCGGCGAACAGAACGGTGAAACGGGCGCGCGCTGGCATCGTGGCAGCGCCCGTAAGCGGCGGCGTTTGCGCGGCGCGGAATTTAACATCGAATGGTCTAAAAAAATCAGAAAAAATATCTGCCCGCCAGGATTTGGCTTTGATCACTTCTTCGCCATCGTCGATTTACCGAGCGAGCGTGGGTCGCGGCCCTTCCCGGGGCCGGAGTCCACCTGCGCGAGAAATTCCGCAGCGATCTGGTTGAAGAGGCCCGGCTCTTCGAGATTGACCGCGTGCCCGGTTCCCGCAAAGACGGTCAGTGTCGCGGGAGGGCACACGCGCTTGATGAAGATACCGGGCTCGAGGCAATTGTCGTCTTTGTCGCCGCTGACCATGTGCAGGGGCACCTTGAGCTTGCGGCGTTCATCTGCGGTTGATTATCGCTTCATATTTTTGAGATAATTTTTAATTTACAGGAACAGCAATGGATACGCTCAAAGTCGGCATGCGCGACGAAATGACATGGGAAGTGACCGAGGAACTCGCCACCACGCGCGGCGACTATAAGGTTTTCTCGACGCCGGGAATGACGCGCTTCGTCGAAATGACCGCGCACAAATTGGTGGGCCCGCATCTGAAACCCGGGCAGGGCCAGGTCGGTCTGCAGGTCAACATCCGGCACATGGCACCGACGCCCATCGGCAAGAACGTGCGCTGCGAAGTCGAACTCACGGCAATCGACCGCCGCAAGGTGACGTTCAAGATGAAAGTATTCGACGACGTCGAGCAGATCGGCGAAGCCGAGCATGACCGCTATATCGTCGACCTCGATAAATACATGGCGAAACTCAAAGCCAAGATCGAGGGCTAGGCGGCCCGCCGGAAACTGGCCCGCGCATCGGCCGCAGCAGTTCCCGAAAATATTTCCTGCCAGGCCCCAATCCAATCACGGTGTTGTATGCCAGTTAACGTCGCGGTGAGCAACGCGCGATTCGTGCGCGTTGGCTCTACCTGGAGTTAGCGGCGACTTATTTTTTCGCCATCGTCGATTTGCCGAGCGAGCGCGGGTCGCGCCCTTTCCAGCGACCGCTGTCGACCTGCGCCAGAAATTCCGCCATGATGGAATTGAACAGGGCGGGTTCTTCCAGATTCACTGCGTGTCCGGTCCCCGCGACCACGGTGAGCGTTGCGGAAGGGCACACGCGCTTGATGAAGATGCCGGGATCGAGGCAGTTGTCGTCCTCGTCGCCGCTCATCATGTGCAGCGGCACCTTGAGCTTGCGAAGCTTGTTCTCCAGGCTGTAAATCGTCGGGCGCTTGCCCTGGCAGCCAATCAGCGTATTGGCCGAGCCCAGCGCCGAATGCTCGGCAAACTCGGCGCAGAAATCGGCGAAGCCGCGCGGGTCCTTGTTCTGGTACTGCACACGCGAGGGGCCAACCTGGTAGGGCTTGATCGCCGCTTTGGTGCCGAGCTCGAGGAAGCGTTTGATCATCACGTTGTTGTCGCGCAGGAACTGGCCGCGCTTGTCGGGATCGGAGCCGAAGCCGACGCCGATCGCGGTCAGCGACAGCGCCATGCGCGGATAGGTCAGGCCAAAATGCACCGTTGCGAAGCCGCCCATCGAGCAGCCGATAATGTGCGCCTT
>CANJHY010000145.1:0-12519 GCA_947474275.1 Betaproteobacteria bacterium | reverse complement strand
TCTGGCACTAAACAACATTAGCCGGAAATGGACCATGCCCATTCATGACTGGAAAGCTGCCCTGAACCGCTTCACGATTCAATTCGAAGATCGCATGCTGCCGCATTAAACAGAAAACCCGTTTACACAAAATCCCGTACACCGCCTGCTCGCAGCGCTTGAAGCGCCAGGTGCAGCCGGCGTGGCGGGCGCCGCCGGCTCGCCAGCGGTGTCGACGCGGTCTTTGGCGGCCTTTTCCAAGGCCTTCATCAACAGACTCATTTAGGAATGCCCGCCGTTTCGCCAGGAGTGATTTCGGTCGGCGTCTGCGTTTGCTGCGGCAGGAAGCGCTGGAAGAACTTGAGTTCGTCACTGTCGAGCGACGGGTTGGTAATCACCGTAGGGCGCAGGAAAATTACCAATTCCGACTTACTCACAATGTCGTTTCGATAGCCGAAAAGTTCGCTGAATAAGCCGGTGTTTGCTGGATTGCCAGCTCCCGGAACTGCGTTACGATTGTATTGGGTATTATCTTGCATTAGTCCGCCGAGGATCGCTGTCTGACCGCTCATAAGTTTAAGTACAGATTCCATCTCGCGTTTTTGAAGCTGCGGTACCCGACTTACGACGCCTGCAGTGGCCAGCGAAGGGTTGGGATCATTGACGAAGCTAAGTAGACGCGTGATGCTTGGCCGCACACCAAGCATTACCTCTCCGTTTTCGTTGATTTGCGGAGTTAAGCTCATAACGACACCAACTTCTACGGTCTGAGCAGTAGTGGTAAAGGTGGCTTGGGTGGCGCCCGCCGTGCCAGTCAAAAGAATGGCCGGCTTTGCGTCGATGTTAAAATAGACCAGATCATCGACTACTTTTAGCAGGGCCGTTTGATTATTGAGCGCCATCAACTTTGGGCTGGAAAGCACGCGCGCATTGCCGAACTGATTTAGTAGTTTGATGGAAGCGGCAATGTTGCCAATCGATGAGGTTGGGTTGGTGTAGCCGATCGCGAAGGTGGGTGGCGTGCCAAGGTTTCCGGCGAGCAGTGATTGTTGTAGAGTAATCCCGCCGCTGAGCGCAAGACGGCTCCAGTCAACGCCGGCTTGATATTGGTCCGATAACGTGACTTCAACAATAGTCGCCTCGATCAATACTTGGCGTTGCGCTGCGTTCTGGACTTGGGCTAAATAAGCCTGTACCAGATTATGTTGAAATTCTGTAGCACTTATCGTGATCGTGCCGGCGATCGGGTTTACTATCACATCGTCACTAATCTGACTCAGATTAGTTTGTGCTGATAAGGCTAAACGGGTCGATGTATCGGGCGCAGCAGCCCGCTGTAGCAATGGGTTTGTCTGTCCAGAAGCCGCACTAACGGCTGCTGTGGCGGCTCTTGCGTCCTCGAGTCGTATTTTTTGCTCTTCACGAAAATTTGTGAGACGTTCAACTTTTTCTGCTTTGGTTAGGCGCACTGACGACGTAACTATTCCGCGAATACTTGTTTCGAGAGTCTTCCAGAAATCGTTTGCGCTGCTTGTCGTAACCGAAGTTACCGATTGCTGCTGAGTGCCCGTTGTGCCCCCTTGGCTTCCTGATGATTGGGCGCCGCCTCCAATACGACCCGAAACGCTGGTAATGGACTGTGAATTTCGGGTCATATTGACGTAATTGACGCGATACGTTTTTGAATAGGGTGTGTCGGGCATTATTTCGAGGGCATTGCCCATTTGGCGATAGCGAAGCGGAAGCTGTCGGGTTAAGCGATCAAGAATCGCAGGCAGCGTTTCATTGATGGCGTTCAAACTGACCAACCCCTCGATCCCCGGATGGATATCGATGTTTTGCTTGGTGTCGCGCGCAAGTGCGAGCAGCAATTCCTTCACGGGAACTTCGTTGACCACCACGCTATAGGTCGGCGGCTTGACTACCGGTTTGGGCGGCGGCACGAAGTCGCTTATACGTGCGGGCGGGGGCACGTCTGCCAGCATCGGTTTGGCGGCGGGTGTAGCGATGTGTCCTTCCGATTCCGGCATCACCGAGCGTTTGTAGCAGCCGGCGAGTGAGACCGCCGTCAGCGCGCAGACCAGCGCAACTTGTGCGGGGGAGCAGACCCTCTGTGCGGCGGCTGCGCGGCCGTCAGCGAGGACGCCATCGTATATCCGCTTGCCGGAAGCCAAGAATCCCACCATGGTGCTATCCCCTGTAAGTAAACCCGCAACGCCACGTCCTTGCGGCCGTGACCCGCTCTTATCAGGAAGACCGGTGTCGAGCGATCTCGGCGCGTACGCCCTGCATCGTGCGCAAAACGGGTTTGTACGTTTTCAATGACGCCGGCAATTTGGCCAGCGCTTCCTGCGCGGACCGCCGATCTTTGAAAGAACCGTACAACACCGTCAGCGACGGTTTTTGTTTAGCAATAGTAAGGTACACAAAAATATCATTAATTTCAACATATTTGCGAATGAAATTCAGGTGATTCTTTAGCTGAGCGGGATTGTCAGTGCCAAGCAACTGAATACTGTAGGAGTTTTTACCCTTCTGCGCTAACCATTCCTTGGTCGCCGCCATCCGCAATTCGACCTCGTCCGTGGTGTTGAGCGGCACTTGTGAGTTAGCGCCTGCTACCGCTACTTCTGTCTTGGATGCGGGTTTCGCCAACTCCACCTGTGGTTTCGGTTCGGCAACTTTGGCAGCCGCCGTCGGGGTCGCGGCCGGGGGTGGTGGCGCGACTGGCGCAGCCGGGGCGCTGGGAGCGACGGTCTCGGCAGGCCGCTTGGCGACGTTTGCAGGTGGTGTTGCGGATTGCGCAGTTGGCGCTGCCGCTACTGCCACGGGTTCGGCTGCTGGCGGTGACGGCGTTGGTGGGGGCGGCGCGACGGCCACCGGCTCCTGCGGCATCGCGGCGTCGTTTTGATACGCCGTGAACATCGCATACAGCGCGATGCCGAGCCCGGCGCCGACCATGAACAGCAAAACCGCCAGCCCGAACTTGATCCTGGGTTTGGGCGGTTCGTAATAACTGAACTCGCTGTCGCGGACCGCCGCCTTGATATGTTTGATTCTGATCGTGTGCGTGTTCTCGGAGAACGCCGCGAGCAGCGCCTTGTCCGCGATCAGGTTGATACGCCGCGTCAAGCCGTCGGATGACCGGGCAATGGCGGCGACGATCGGCGGCGAAAAAAGGTCCGGCCCGCGGTAGCCGGCCGCGCGCAGGCGAAAGTTGAGGTAGTCGCGGATTTCATCGGGCTTCAGCGGGCTTAACCGGAAGCTGTGGGTGATGCGTTCGCGCAACTGGCGGATTTGCGGCTGGCGCAGATTTTCCTCAAGCTCCGGCTGGCCGAACAGCACGATCTGCAGCAGCTTGCTTTGCGAGGTTTCGAGGTTCGATAGCAGGCGGATCTCTTCAAGCGTCGCGATCGGCATGCTTTGCGACTCTTCGACGAACATCACCACCTGCTTGCCGGCAGCATGCCGTTCCATCAGGTGGTTGTTCAGCATCTGCATTACTTCGAGATGGCTGGCGTCCCGCGCCGGTTTCAGGTGCAGTTCGAGCGCGATCGCGTGCAGAATTTCCTCGGGCGAGACGCTGGGGTTGGCGAGGTATACGCTCTCGATGTTCGCCGGCAGCCGCGCCTGCATCATGCTGCACAGCATGGTCTTGCCGCTGCCGACTTCGCCGGTCACCTTGATGATGCCTTCGCCCTGGCTGATGGCGTACATCAGCGCTTCGAGTATCGGGCCGCGGTTGCCGCCGCCGTAAAAAAACTCGGTGTTGGGCGTGATGCGGAACGGCGGTTGCGCGAGTCCGAAATGGGTGTAATACATCAGTCTGCCCGCTTCATTCGGCCTGGCATCCGGTCACCGGCAAGAGGCGTGTATGGCGTCGCAACGGTTATTCCGCATTTCCCGGCGGTTCTTCCGCCGTGCCGTAATTCTGCATGCGGCTGTAGAGCGTGGTGCGATGTATGCCCAGCAGCTTGGCTGCCTGTGACAGGTTGCCCTGGGTGATCAGGAGGGCGGCTTCGACGTAGCCTTTTTCCCATTGCTGCAGCGTCAGGTCCAGATTGAAATTCTTTTGCAGCTGCAGGTGCTTCTTGGCGGCTTCGAGTATCGATTTGAAATCCTGGCCGAGCGGAAGGCCCGGCAGGTCGAGTTCCATGCTTTCCATGTCGAGCTCGACCTGCAGCTGCTCGGCGTTGACCGTCTGTCCTGCGTGCTTGGTGGTCAGCCGGATGACGATATTGCGCAGTTCGCGCACGTTGCCGGGAAAACTGTATTCGAGCCACAGTTCCGCCGCCTTGCTGTCGAGCTCGAAGGTCTTGACGGCGGCCTGCCGCGCGTAAAAATCCCTGAAATGATCCAGCAGCATGCGCTTGTCTTCGCCCAAATCGCGCAGCGGCGGCATGTCGATTGTGAATACCGACAGCCGGTGGTAGAGGTCGGCGCGGAAGCGGCCGTTGCGTATTTCCTGGCGCATGTCGCGGTTGGTGGCGGCGATCACGCGCGCATTGCTGACGCGGCTCTGGGTTTCGCCGACGCGCTGATACTCGCCGTTCTCGAGCACGCGCAGCAATTTCGCCTGCAGTTCCAGCGGCAGCTCGCCGATTTCGTCGAGAAACAGCGTGCTGTCCTTGGCGTCCTCGAAGTAGCCGGCGCGCGACGTGGTGGCGCCGGTGAACGCGCCCTTGCTGTAGCCAAACAATGTCGGTTCGACCAGGTTCGGCGAGATGGCGGCGCAGTTCAGAGCGAGAAACGGCTTGGACGCGCGCGTGCTTTGGTTGTGCAATGCGGACGCGACGAGTTCCTTGCCGCTGCCCGACTCGCCTTCGATCAGCACCGGGAACGGCGCGTTCGCGTATTGGGTGATTTGCTGACGCAGCTTGTCGACGGGCAGGCTTTTGCCGATCAGTCCGGCGCCGCCGCCGGCCTGCGCGGTCAACTCCGCATCGCGGATCTGCAGCGCTTTTTGCAGCAGCTCCTTGATCTTTTCCGGCTCGCATGGCTTGGCGATGAACTCGATCGCGCCGAGGGTGCGGGCGTGCCGTGCGTTGGTTTCTTCGTTTTGCCCCGACAGCACCAGGATCTTGATGTTGGGCGAGTACGCGATCAGCTCGTTGATCAGCTTGAAGCCTTCGTCGGGACGGTGCGGCGTGGGCGGCAGGCCGAGGTCGATCAACGCCAGTTGCGGCGGATTGTCGATCTGGCGCAGCAGACTTTTGACCTGGGTGCGCGATTCGGCAACGTAAACGTTGAAATCGCGGCTCAAGACAAAGTTAAGCGTGTCACTGATCAGCGGGTCGTCGTCAACGATAAGCAAATCCGGCTTGGCCTGTGGCGTTTCCAAAGCACCCCCTTAACCTGACCGGGTATTCTGCCAGATAGTCTTACCGCCTGATAGCCATGACGGGTTGCGGGCTCACGCGGGTTGTGCCGCGCCGTCGATGCAGCGCAGGAAAGCCTGCTCAAGGTCGCTGCATGAGTATTGCGCGCACAGCGCTGCCGGCGTGCCCAAGTAGCGCAGGGTTCCGGCGTGGATGACCGCCACGCGGTCGCATAGTTCAGCGACGTCGGCGAGCGCATGCGAAGTAAACAACACCGTGCGCGCCTCCTGTTTGAGTTCCAGCAACTGCGCTTTGAGCAGCGCGTGCGCCCTGGGGTCAAGTCCGCTCGACGGCTCGTCGAGTATGTAGAGGTCCTTGCGCGCGAGCACGCAGGCCGCAAGCCCCAGCTTTTGCGTCATGCCTTTTGAGTAGGCGCGCACGGGCTGCGCGAGCACTGCGCGGTCGAGGTCCAGCCGCCGCAGCATCTGCTCGGTGGCGCCGCGGTCGTACGGGGCGGCCTGCATGTCGAGCACGTAACGGATGAAGTCCTCGCCGGTGAGGTAGTAGGGGGGGGTGAAGCGCTCGGGCAGGAATGAAAGCCGCTTGCGCGCGGCGGGTTGATGGTGCGGTGTGCCGAATATCTCGATGCTGCCGCCATTGATGTCGCAGAAATCCAGCAGGCACTTTAACAGCGTGGTTTTGCCGGCGCCGTTGACGCCGACCAGGCCGAAGAATTCGCCGCGCTCCACCTCGAACGTCACGTTGCGCAAGGCCGGCGCGCGGCCATAGTTCTTGACGACACGTGCAAAGCGCAAGGCAAATTCAGGCATGGCAAGCGCGATCCGGATGGTGGGATTGCGGTATCTTATAACATTCGTTGCACGGGTTCGCGCGCTCGCGCCTCTGCGTGCCGCGACACGCGCTGCGACGATGCGCGCGGGGCTGCCAATTCACGCACCACCGGCACCGCCTTTTTCGCGCCCGGCGCGGCGCCTGAACGCTGATTGTGGGAATCGGCCTAACTGTTTAGAATTCATCGTTTTTGCGGCGGCATCCCGGTGAGCGTGGCGGCAGACAATCTGATAGAAATTAGCGGCGTCGGTTATTCCTATGACCGGCGGCGCACTATCCTGACCGGGATCGACATGGTCATTCCGCGCGGCAAGGTCGTTGCCATCATGGGCATCAGCGGGTCCGGCAAGACCACGCTGCTGCGCCTGATTGGCGGTGCTTTGAAGCCGACCCAGGGCACGGTCAAAATCAACGGGCAGTTCACGCACGAGCTTGATCGCGAGGGACTCTACCGCATGCGCCGGCGCATGGGCATGCTGTTTCAGTTCGGGGCACTGTTTACCGACTTGTCGGTATACGACAACGTGGCATTCCAGATGCGCG
Organism: Betaproteobacteria bacterium; assembly: GCA_947474275.1. Taxonomy (GTDB): domain Bacteria; phylum Pseudomonadota; class Gammaproteobacteria; order Burkholderiales; family SG8-41; genus PALSA-1004. The sequence goes on along the minus strand of CANJHY010000145.1, from coordinate 5,827 downwards.
AGCACACCGATCTGCCGGAAGAGATGATTCACGACCTGGTCATGATGAAATTGCACGCGGTGGGCCTGCGCGGCGCGCACCGGCTGATGCCGTCGGAACTCTCGGGCGGCATGGCGCGGCGCGTGGCGCTGGCGCGCGCGACGGCGCTCGATCCGATGCTGATGATGTACGACGAGCCGTTTACCGGGCTCGACCCGATTTCTCTCGGCGTGATCCGCAACCTGGTGCGCAAACTGAACGATGCGCTGGGCTCGACCTCCATCGTCGTCACGCACGACGTGCAGGAGGCGCTCGACATCGTCGATTACGTGTACTATCTGTCGGAAGGCGTGATGGTCGCGCATGGCACGCCGGCGGAAATGCGCGCGTCGACCGATCCGCTGGTGCACCAGTTCGTGTGGGGCGAGCCCGACGGCCCGGTCGCTTACCAGTATCCGAGCAAAAAATTCAACGAGGAGCTTGAGCTTGTTTAACCGCGGCACCATCATCAACGTGCGCAACGTCGGGCATCATACGGTCGACAGCATATTGAGGCTGGGCTACGCCACGCGCTTTATCGCGCTGACGCTCCTCAACTCGGGCAACAGTTTTCTGCGCGTGCGCCTGATTATCCGCGAACTCTACTTCACCGGCGTGCTGTCGATGATCATCATCCTGATCTCCGGGCTGTTCGTCGGCATGGTGCTCGGCTACCAGGGCTACCAGACGCTCAATACCTATGGCTCCGAATCGGCGCTCGGCGTGCTGGTGGCCTTGTCGCTGGTGCGCGAACTGGGGCCCGTGATGTCGGCGCTGTTGTTCGCAAGCCGCGCCGGTTCCGCGATGACCGCCGAGATCGGCTTGATGAAAGCCACCGAACAGTTGTCGGCCATGGAAATGATGGCAGTCGATCCAATCGCGCGCGTCGTCGCGCCGCGTTTCTGGGCGGGCGTGATATCGATGCCGCTCTTGGCCGCGATGTTCAGCGCGATGGGCGTATACGGCGGCTACCTGGTCGGCGTCGTGATCATCGGGGTCGACGAGGGCTCGTTCTGGTCGCAGATGCAAAGTGCGGTGGATTTCCGTGAAGATATCGTGAACGGCGTCATCAAGAGCGTAGTCTTTGGCATTGCAATAACCTGGATCGCACTTTTTGAAGGCTACGATGCGCTGCCTACCGCGGAAGGCGTGTCGGGGGCGACGACGCGCACAGTCGTGACCTCGTCGCTGGCGATACTCGGGCTGGATTTCATACTTACTGCATTTATGTTTCAGGGGGCTTAATGGAACGCTCGACACTCGATTTGTGGGTCGGCATGTTTGTCATTGTAGGGTTCGTGGCGCTGACCATACTGGCGCTTAAAGTCGGCAATATGGGCACGATCGGTGGCACCGAGACCTATCAGTTATCGGCGCCGTTTACCAATATCGGCGGCCTGAAGCCGCGCGCGGCCGTGAAAAGCTCGGGCGTGGTGGTCGGCCGCGTGGCCGAAATCACGTTTGACAACGAAAAGTTCATGGCTAAAGTAACCATGAACATAGACAAACGTTACAAGTTTCCCAAGGACACTTCGGCTTCCATCCTGACCGCCGGTCTGCTCGGCGAGCAGTACGTCGGGCTGGAGGGCGGCGCGGAGGACGCGATACTGGCCGGCGGCGATACCGTCAAGCTCACGCAGTCGGCGGTGGTGCTGGAGAAGCTGATCAGTCAATTCATGTACAGCAAAGCGGCCGAAGGCGGCAGCGGCAGCAAATAACGCAGTCAATGTGACACGGAGGCAAGTGTAATGAACAAGCTCATAAGCGGTTTTCTGCTTGGAATGGTGCTGGCGGCGCCGGCATTGACGCGGGCGCAGGACGTGGCGCCGGACGCGCTGGCCAAAAAAGTCACCGACGAAGTCATCGGCGTTTTGCGCGCGGACAAAGATATCCAGGCCGGCAACACCAGGAAGGTCCTCGAACTGGTGGAAGCCAGGGTGCTGCCGCATTTCGATTTCGCACGCATGACGCGGTTGGCCGTCGGCGCGCCGTGGCGCCAGGCGTCGCCCGCGCAGCAGCAAAGCCTGACGAACGAATTTCGCACCCTGCTGGTGAATACGTATACGACCGCGTTTACCCAGTACCGCGACCAGGTCATCGAGTACCGGCCGTTCAAAATGTCGCCGGCCGATACCGAGGTGGTGGTGCGGTCCCTGATCAAGCAAAAGACCGGCGCCGACCCGATCGACATCAATTACAGCATGGCGAAGACCGATACCGGCTGGAAGGTCTATGACGTGGTAATCGCCGGCGTGAGCCTGGTCCAGAATTACCGCAGCAGTTTCGCGTCGGAGATGCAGAAAAGCGGCATCGACGGCCTGATTACAACGTTGGCGACGAAGAACAAGACGCTGGTCCATCCGGTCGCCAAGAAATGATCGAACGCGCGGGCAACGAGTTGCGCCTCTCGGGTGCGCTGACCCTGGCCAATGCCGTTACTCTCTGCGAGGAGGGCAAGCAGCAGTTGAGCGGCGATACGGTGATCGATCTTGCCGCGGTGACCGAGGTCGACTCCACAGCGCTGAGCGTGCTGTTTGAATGGCGCCGCGCCGCGCAGCAAAAAAACCTGCATGTTTCATTCCGCAATCTGCCGGACAGCATGAAAAGTCTGGCGGCGTTGTACGGCGTTGCCGACCTGGTTGCAGCGGACGCCTGAAGCACCGCCCCGCTGGCGCGCCCGCCGCTGACCGGTGTGCTGCCTTCTGCATGACTCCTGTGATTCAAATCGAGCGCATCGTCAAACGCTGCGGCGGCCGTTTCCGCGCCGGTGCCGTGGCTAATCAAAAGCCGGTATAAACTGCAGCACAAAGGAGTTCCCCATGGTCAATCCCGAACAAGTCAAAACCTATATAGAGCAAGGGCTCGCCTGCGAGCTCGTGCGCGTGGAAGGCGACGGCCATCATTTCGAGGCGGTGATCGTCAGCGCCGCGTTTCAGGGCAAGAACAAGGTGCAGCAGCACCAGATCGTTTATCGCGCATTGGGCGACCGCATGCGCGAAGAGATACACGCATTGTCGATGCAAACGCACACGCCCGAAGACTGGGCCAGGCAGCAGGCCGCGCCGACTTGATGTATGGATAAGCTGGTCATCGAAGGCGGGGTTGCACTCAACGGCGAGGTGAGGATTTCAGGCGCCAAGAACGCGGCGTTGCCGATCCTGTGCGCGTCAATTCTGAGTAATGAGCCGCTGCGCATTGCCAACGTGCCGCATCTGCGCGATGTGACGACCATGCTGGGCCTGCTCGCGCAAATGGGCGTTGCGGTTTCGGTCGACGACAAGCTGGGCGTCGAACTCAATGCGCAGGCGCTCGCCAACCCGGTTGCGCCGTATGAACTCGTGAAAACCATGCGTGCTTCGGTACTCGTGCTGGGGCCGTTGCTCGCGCGCTGCGGCGAAGCGCGCGTGTCACTGCCCGGCGGTTGCGCCATCGGCATGCGGCCGGTCGACCAGCATCTGAAAGCGCTGCAGGCGATGGGCGCGACAATAACCATAGAGCACGGCTATATGCACGCCAGCGCGCCGCGTCTGCAGGGCGCGCGCATCATCATGGACCTGGTGACGGTGACCGGCACCGAGAACATCATGATGGCGGCAACGCTCGCCGACGGCGAGACCACCATCGAAAACGCGGCGCGCGAACCAGAGGTCGTCGATCTGGCCAACTGCCTGAAGGCGATGGGCGCCAAAATCAAAGGCGCCGGCGGCGACGTTATCCGCATTACCGGCGTGCCGCGTTTGCAGGCCGCGAGTTATCGCGTGATGCCCGATCGTATCGAGACCGGCACGTTTCTGGCCGCTGCCGCTGCCACCGGCGGCGAGATCCGCCTGCGCGACACGCGCGCCAACATACTCGACGCCGTGCTCGATAAACTGCGCGAGGCGGGCGCGCATATCGAGTCCGGCGACGACTGGATCAGCCTCGGCATGCCGGGCGCGCTGCGCGCGGTAAACCTGCGCACTGCGCCTTATCCGGCGTTTCCGACCGATATGCAGGCGCAGTTCATGGCCATGAACACCGTGGCGCAGGGTACGGCCCTGATCACCGAAACCATCTTCGAAAACCGTTTCATGCACGTGCAGGAATTGCGCCGGCTCGGCGCGCGCATCGAAGTCGAAGGCAATACCGCAGTGGTGACAGGCGTTGACCATCTGGATGGCGCGACCGTGATGGCCACGGATTTGCGCGCGTCGGCGAGCCTCGTGATCGCCGGCCTGATTGCGCGCGGCGAAACCACCATCGAGCGCGTCTATCACCTCGACCGCGGCTACGAATCAATCGAAGAAAAACTCTCCCGTCTGGGGGCGCGTATCAGCCGCGTCCGTTAGAGCGAAGCTGAACCGCAAAGGACGCCAAGGAAAAGCAACAACACCAGGCCTTTGCCGCAGAGGAAAATCCGCATCCTAATTGGTTGCTGCATTTAGCGGCTGTCGGCTTTGTTCTTTCTTCGCGTCCTTCGCGTCCTTTGCGTCCTTTGCGGTAAAATGTTTTCCTTTTTCGTGGTTGGGCTGGCGCCGTGATCAGTATTGCCTTATCGAAGGGACGCATCCTCGACGAGACCCTGCCTTTGCTCAAGGCGGCGGGCATAGTCGCGTCCGAAGATCCCGAGGCGTCGCGCAAGCTGATCATCGCGACGTCGCACCCGCAGGTGCGGCTCATCATCGTGCGCGCGACCGACGTGCCGACTTACGTGCAGTACGGCGCCGCCGATCTCGGCATTGCCGGCGGCGACATACTCGCCGAGTATGGCGGCCTGGGACTTTATCAGCCGCTTGACCTGAAAATCGCGCGCTGCCGGCTGATGGTCGCGGTGCGCAAGGATTTCGCCTACGAGCAGGCGGTGCGCTCCGGCGCGCGGCTGCGCGTGGCCACCAAGTATTTGCAAACGGCGCGCGAGCATTTCGCGGCCAAGGGCGTGCACGTCGACCTCATCAAGCTGTACGGTTCGATGGAGCTGGCACCCTTGACCGGGCTCGCGGACGCGATCGTCGATCTGGTGAGCACCGGCAATACGCTCAAAGCCAACAACCTGGTTGCGGTCGAGGAAATCGCGCAGGTCAGCGCGCGTTTGATCGTCAACCAGGCTGCGTTCAAATTGAAACGTGCCGAGATCAAGCCGCTGTTGGATGACCTGACGCGGGCGGTCAAATGATTGCGTTGCGGCGGTTGAAATCCGGCGCGCCGGATTTCGCGGCGCAGCTGGCGGCGTTGCTGGCGTTCGAGGGCGCGCAGGATGCCGCGGTCGATACGACGGTCGCGGGCATACTGGATGACGTGAAAAAGCGCGGCGATGCGGCGGTGCTCGAATACACCTTGCGTTTTGACTCCGTGCGCGCTTCCTCGGTGGCGCAACTCGAGTTCACGCAGGACGAAATGAAAAGCGCGCTGGCGGCGATTTCGCCGGCGCAGCGCTCGGCGCTGGAGCAGGCGGCAGCGCGGGTACGCACTTACCACGAACGTCAGCTGGCGCAGTCGTGGAGTTACACCGATGACGACGGCACGCGCCTCGGCCAGCAGGTGACGGCACTCGACCGCGTCGGGCTGTATGTGCCGGGCGGCAAGGCCGCTTATCCGTCGTCGGTATTGATGAACGCGTTGCCGGCCAAAGTCGCGGGCGTGCGCGAAATCATCATGGTTGTGCCGACGCCAGGTGGCGAGAAAAATCCGTTGGTATTGGCCGCTGCGGCGTTGGCGGGCGTCGACCGCGTGTTCGGCATCGGCGGCGCGCAGGCAATCGGCGCGCTCGCTTACGGCACATCGACGGTGCCGCAGGTCGACAAGATCGTCGGCCCCGGCAACGCGTACGTCG
>CANJHY010000144.1:0-12522 GCA_947474275.1 Betaproteobacteria bacterium | reverse complement strand
GCTTGCCACTACTTGATGAGTTCAAGATCCGCCATGCGCCGTATATCTTCGTGCGAATGCCGCTACCATTATCAAGAATTTCAAAGTGAGCAAACAGGCGAGTGTCACCTTTAAACATTCTCATGGGGACGATTTCTTGTCTGATGAAACAGGCTTCGTATTCACCATCTGGAAGTAAGGGCCAATTTTGGCTGGAATCGACCTCAATATCTCCGACGTTCGGTGAATCGTCTTCGGTTGCAATTAACCTGAGCGGGGAGTTAGTGGCTCCTAACGCCTCATGGGCATGGTTTTCTATTTCGTAAGCGTCCCTACTCATGGCAAACCCCCCTAATTTGATAGGGGCGGTATGCCTAGAGCGGACAGGAAAAGCCTTTGCAATGGGTGACATCATCCCGTATGTATCCAACGCAATGTAGACACTGTGCCTTGATGGCTGAGCGGGGTGAGGTGGTGCCGGAGTAGGCTTTCTGCATGATGGAGCGGTAAAGGGGGCTGGCTTCTGTCACGGCTTTGGTAATGCGTTCAGCGCGGGTCATCTGACACCCCCAGACAGAAGGGCCTGAAGGTCAGACACCTTCCACGCTAACCGCCCGTGAATTCTGATAGGACGTATGGGGCCGTCCTCAAGACATGCCCATTTTCGTAATGTCTGGGGTGCGCGGTTAATCATTCCCGCTGCTTCACGCGTTGTGAGCGTGTCGCGACCTTTTGCAATGGCGGCGAGTTCTGGGAAGATTGTTTCTAGATCACTGGTAGTGCTATGGGGTATTGCTTGAGTTGATTCGGAAACTGCAGTCATTGCGAAAGGCTCCTTTTACGTGCTTTGCAAGCCGTAAAAGAAAAAGGCTTACAGAGCGGGGAAACGCTCATGTAAGCCTAGGCACCTTTGACACCGAGTTAGGCATCTTCTATTCCGATATTGCCGGAACCTCATTGCCGAGGCACTATCCTCGGCTTTACGATCATCGACCGGCTTATTAAGGTGCGATGATCGACGCAGTCGTTACCTGCTTCTTTGCGGCTGTGTCGGAATTATAAGTAGTCGTTATCAACAAAGGAAGCATTTGATCAACTATTTAAATATACTAATAGCATATTGCTGATGGTGGATAAAAGCATCATGCGTTTAAACGCTGAGGTCGATGGGGAAATTGAAGATCTCATTCCTAGTCACAGGTCAGTGGGATTCCTCACCCCAGTTTCTTAACAAGTTCCTCAGCCTTCAAGTGCGTGTAACGTCGCAACATTTGCAGGGTCTTGTGTCCGCTGATCGCTGATACTTCCATGACGTTCAATCCACGCTCAAATAGCCGCGATACCGCTTCGTGGCGCAAGTCATGGAATCTAAAATCCTCGATATCAGCTGCCTTAACGGCGCGTCGCCATGCGTTTTCAAGGCTGTCGGCACGGCTCCATGTCCAAAATACTCTGCCATCCTTGAAGTGCCGAGGTAGTGAGGAAATAGCAGTCATTGCCGCAGTGCTAAGAGGCACCTGCCGTGCGTCTCCGGTCTTGGTGTCGGGCAAGGTCGCTACTCGCTGCGCGGTGTCCACGTTGCGCCATTCCAGTGAAAGAATCTCGCCCATACGCATAGCGGTTTCGATTGCAAAGCGCACAGCAGGTAAAAGCATCGTGGCACGGCTTTTGCCACAAGCGGCGAACAGCATGGCTTCTTCTCCCGGTAACAGTCGCCTGTCACGGCCCCGCGCCACTGGAGGTCGCCGAACAAGTTTTGCGGGGTTAGCTATGCACGGAAATCCCCAATCTTTTATTGCCACCTCGAATAAGTGGGACAGGGAGTTCAAGTCTTTTACAACGGTTGCCCCAGCAAGCCCAGCTTTGAGCCTTTCGTCGCGATATTTACTAATATGGGTGTTACGCAGGGATGCCAACGAAAATGCGCCAAAATGCGATTTAAGGGCATTTAGACGCTGTTTCTCAGGCCGCACAGACTTCTTCTTCGGTGTGACTTCGGCTAGGTAACGGTCTATAAGTTCGCCAACGGTGGCCCGTTCAGACTCTGTGCGGTCAACGAATACGCCTCTGTCAATTTCGGACTCAATCATCCTCGCCCATTGCCCGGCTTGGGTTTTGGTATCGAATGATTTGGATATGGGCTTGTTGCCGCTGCGACGGACAACTGCTTGCCACTTGCCGCTTTCCAGTTCTCGGACATACGCCATGATTCGCCTCCAATTGCGATGGAAGTGCGATGGCGAAGCAAAAACTGGAATGCGCTGTGAAGCTAACCGCATGAAAAATCTGGCGCCCCGAAGACGAATCGAACGTCCGACCTGCCCCTTAGGAGGGGGCTGCTCTATCCACTGAGCTACCGGGGCGTGCGGGGGCATTTTAGCGTAAAATCTGCGCCGGCCTGTTCGTTAATCCTGAAAGAAAATCAATGGTTAAGTGGTTGCTGATCGCGTTCGTGGTCGGCGTTGCGCTGCTGCTGTGGCGGCTCACCGCCCACGCCAATCGCAATCTGCCGAAGGCCGGCGATGCGGCGCCGGATTTCAGCTTGCCGGACCAGAACGGCAAGGTGCGGGCGCGCGATGAATTCCGCGGCAAATGGCTGGCGCTGTATTTCTATCCGCGCGACGATACGCCGGGCTGCACGGAGCAGGCCGCGCAGTTTCGCGACGCAATGCTTGAAATCGAGGCGGTGGGTGCGGTGGTGTGCGGCGTCAGCGTCGACGACAGTGAAAGTCATGCGGAATTTGCGCGCAAATACAATCTGCCTTTCGCGCTGCTGGCTGACCGTCGCGGTGAAGTTGCGACTCGTTATGGATCATTGCGCGATTTCGGTTTCATCAAGTTCGCCAAGCGCAACACTTTTCTGATCGACCCCGCGGGCAAGGTGGTGAAGGTGTATCTGGGCGTGAATCCAGCTCGCAACACCGCTGATGTGACCAACGACTTGAGGCAGCTCGCCAAATCATGATCAAAAGCATAGACCATATCGTTCTCACCACGCGCGACCTCGATAAATGCATCGCGTTTTACGTCAAGACGCTGGGCATGCAGCTCGAGAACTACGGCAAGGGCCGCATCGCATTCAGGTTCGGCGAGCAGAAATTCAACGTGCATCCGCCCGGTTTCGACGCCAGCATCAAGGCGCGCACGCCGACGCCGGGCTCGCTCGATTTGTGTTTCTTGGCAGATTGCCCTTTGGAAGACGTGATCGCGCGGTTGAAGCAGGACGGCATCCCGATCGAAGAAGGTCCGTCCGTGCGTACCGGCGCGCGGTTCCCGATACGCTCAGTGTACGTGCGCGATCCGGATGACAACCTGGTCGAAATCTCCGTGCCGGTAGAGCAGAAAGCGTGTAATGAGTGATGGGCAATGGGGAATGGGTTGGCCAGTTTTGTGGTTGCCGCTTTACTCATCACGCATTGCTCATAGCTCATCACGGTCATTATGCCTCTAGCAACTCTCGATAGCGCCTGCCTCGCATTCGGCCACGTCGCGCTGCTCGACCATGCCGATCTGGTGATCGAGCGCGGCGAGCGCATCGGCCTGATCGGCCGCAACGGCACGGGCAAGTCGAGCCTGCTCAAAATCATCGGCGGTGAAATTCCGCTCGACGACGGCAAGGTCTGGCGTGAGCCTGAACTGAAGTTCGCGCTGGTGGCGCAGGAGCCGGAACTCGATGCGGACACTACGGTATTCGATACCGTTGCCGCCGGTCTCGGCGCGCAGACCGCGCTGCTGCACGAGTACCACGAGCTCACGCGCAAACTTGCCGATGAAAACAGCGACCACACGGCATTGCTCGAACGCATGCAGGAATTGCAGACCGAATTCGAGCACAACGACGGCTGGAGCGCCAACTCGCGCGTCGAGACGACGCTGGCGAAGCTGGGACTCGATCCCGATGCGCGGGTGGGCACGTTGTCCGGCGGCCTCAAGAAAAGAGTCGCGCTGGGACGCGCGCTGGTCACCGAGCCGGAATTGCTGTTGCTCGACGAGCCGACCAACCATTTGGACGTTGCCGGCATCGAGTGGCTCGAAGAATTGCTGACCGGCTTCGGCGGCAGCGTGCTGTTCGTGACCCATGACCGGCGCTTTCTTGACAACGTGACCACGCGCGTCATCGAACTCGATCGCGGACGGCTGGCGAGTTTTCCCGGCAGCTATGAAGAGTACCAGCGGCGCAAAGAGGAACTGCTCAATGCCGAAGCTCAGCAGAACGCCAAGTTCGATAAAATGCTGGCGCAGGAAGAGGTCTGGATACGCAAAGGCGTACAGGCGCGGCGCACGCGCAACGAGGGCAGGGTATTGCGGCTGGAGCAATTGCGCCGCGAGCGCGCCGCGCGCCGCGACCGCCTCGGCCAGGTCAACCTTGACGTCGCCGCCGGAGAGCGCTCCGGAAAATTGGTGGCCGAAATGCAGGCCGTCAGTAAACGTTTCGGCGACAAGCCAGTCATCGCGGATTTTACGTGCGTGATCCAGCGCGGCGACAAAGTCGGCTTGTTGGGACCCAACGGTTGCGGCAAGACCACGCTGTTGAAGTTATTGCTGGGCGAACTTGAGCCGGACAGCGGCAAGGTGCGGCGCGGCACCAAGTTGTCGATCGCTTATTTCGACCAGTTCCGCGCGCAGCTCAATGATGAATCGACGCTGGCGGAAGTCATCAGCCCGGGCTCCGACTTCATCGAAATCGGCGGCACGCGCAAGCACGTGATTTCCTACCTCGGTGATTTCCTGTTTCCACCCGAGCGCGCACGTGCCAAGGTGGCTAGCCTGTCGGGTGGGGAGCGCAACCGCCTGCTGCTCGCGCGCCTCTTTGCACAGCCGGCCAATGTACTGGTGCTCGACGAGCCGACCAACGATCTCGATATTGAAACACTGGAGCTGCTCGAGGCATTGCTGCAGGAATATACGGGCACGCTGTTCCTCGTCAGCCACGACCGCACCTTCCTCGATAACCTGGTGACCCAGGTCATTGCGTTCGAAGGTGAAGGCAAGCTCGTCGAATACGTCGGCGGCTATGCGGATTGGCGGCGCGCCAGGGAGTTTCATGCGGCTGCGCAGCGCGATGCGACTAAAACCAGTGTCGCCGCGCACAAACCTGCGCCGAAACCGGCGGCTCGCGCAACACCCAAAGTTAAAATGAGCTTCAAGGAGACGCGTGAACTCGAAGCCCTGCCGGAAAGGATTGCCACGCTCGAGCGTGAGCAGGCATCGATCTCCCAGCGTCTCGCCGATGGCACCGTGTATCGCGACGATCCGGCGCAGGCCAAGGTCCTGCAGGCCGGGCTCGCGAAAATCGATACCGACCTGGCGGCAGCTTTTGCCCGTTGGGAGCAGCTCGAAAGCCGCAGCACGGGGACGCCCGCGCCCGTAAAATGACGGAAGTCTGGTAATGGGCGATGGGTTATGGATAATGAGTCAGCGGTAACGCGTAGTCGCATTGGGTCGGGCATTTGCCTTTCACCCATTGCCCATCAGCCATTGCGGATTGCGCATGGCTGATTTCTGGCACAGCTGCGGTTACCACTTGCTGGAGCGTAGCGGCGCAAAGCTCAAGGTCACTGACGATTATTTGCGGGCCTATTACGCGCGGCCCGAGCTGGCGCCGGTAGCGGCGTCATGCGAGGCCGAGCATGCGCTGCACGCGGCGCTGCTGGAGCAACCGCGGCTTGCGGTTGATGAGCGCAGGATCGCGGAAATCCGCGACGATGACGCGCGGGAAAATTATCGGGTCATGCTGCGCTTCCGCGACCAGTTGCTGGCGGCGCCGTCGCTCGAGGCGTTTTATTCCGGACTGTTTCAGCGCGACGTCGCCGTACCGCCGCTGTTCATCGACCAGACCGTGCAGGCGATACTGCGCGGTATACTCGACGGCGACGGCGATGGTCTCAAGGCGCGCGCGGCGGAACTGTTTTTCCGGCGCCAGCGCGTCAACGTGGAAAACGGCGCGATCCGCTTGGCCGACGACCAGACCGTTGCCGTGCACGCAAGTGGCGGCGGGCTGGGCAGCCTCGGCAAGCTGATACTCGAGGCGCAGATACCGCTGCGCACCATTGAGCTCGACGTGCTGGATGCCAAAACCCACGACGAATACTGGAAGCGCGACGAGCGCTACGACACGGTGCTGCAGTTGAACAGCGCGCATGCGGGTTGCGGCGCACTGTGCCGCGTCATCGAGGCGTGGGTCATGCATTTTCATGAGACGCCGGTGACGGTCAGCCCGGTGCGCGAGATCCCGGACGACGACTGGGTGTGGCACGTCGGCCTCGACGCCGAATCCACCGCCATGCTGAACGAGATTTATAATGGCGGCGATGTGGACGAAGAACGCATGCGGAGCATCATCGGACTCTACCGGCTCGATTTCGGCAATCCGTCGGACATGCGCGCCGAAATTTCCGGAAAGCCGGTATTTCTCGGCCTGGCGGCGACGGCGGACGGCCATTTGCGCATGAAACCGCAGAACCTGCTGATGAACCTGCCGCTGGCGAGGCGCGCGTGACGCCGCACGCCGAACGGTTCGGCCGGATGGTTGCCGGCGCGGACGAAGAGATTAATCTCGCCGAAGCGGCCCTGGTGATCGCGGCCGAGGAATACCGCGATCTGGACATCCCTGCGTATCTGGCCAAACTCGACGATCTGGCAGCGACGCTCAAACGCCGCCTGCGCGCCGACATCAGCCCGGCCGACAAAATTATTGCGCTCAACCGCTATCTGTTCGAAGAACTCGGTTTCGCCGGCGATGCCGCCAATTACTACGACGCGCGCAACAGTTTCCTGAATGAGGTGCTCGACCGCAAGCGCGGCATTCCGATCACGCTCGCGCTGGTTTACATTGAAATCGGCCGCCGCATCGGGCTGCCGGTGCAGGGCGTTTCGTTTCCCGCGCATTTTCTGGTCAAGTGCCCGCTGCGCGAAGGCACGGTAGTGCTCGATCCCTACGCCAAGGGCGTGTCGCTCAGTTTCGACGAGCTGCGCCAGCGCGTGAAGGCGCTGCGCAACGGCAGCGAGCCGACCAGGTCGATGGTGGCAGGCATGCTGGTCGCGGCGGGCAACAAGGAAATCCTGATGCGCGTATTGCGCAACCTCAAGGGCGTCTATTCGCATCACAAGGAGTGGATGAAGGCGCTGGCTACCACGGACCGCATCATCAACGTGATGCCGGACATGGCCGAGGAGTACCGCGATCGCGGCATGATTTACCTGAATCTCGAGTGCTTTCGCGCGGCGCTGTTTGATTTTCAGGCTTACCTCAAGATGCTGCCGGTCGCGCGCGACGCCGATACGGTGCGCCGGAAGGTCATCGAGCTGCAGGCCGTCGCGTCGCGGCTCAACTGACATGAAGCAGACCGTGGACATCGGCGGCCTCGAAGTCATCAGCCACGTGCCGGCGACGCCGACGAAGACGGCGCAGCTGCTCTTTGTCCACGGCGCGTTCGTCGCTGCATGGTGCTGGGGCGAGCATTTCCTGCCTTATTTCGCATCGCAGGGTTATGCAGCGCACGCCGTGAGCCTGCGCGGCCATGGCGGCAGCGCCGGCCACGAGATGCTGGTCGCAACCAGCATCGACGACTACGAGAACGATGTGCAGCGCGTCGCGCGGCACATCGGTGCTCCGCTGGTGGTCGTCGGCCATTCCATGGGCGGCATGGTAGTGCAGCGCTGCCTGCACAAGTTAAATGCCGCGGCCGCGGTACTGATGGCGTCGGTGCCGCCGGAAGGCCTGCTCGGTTCATCGATGCTGCTCGCGGTGCGCGACCCGGAGCTGTTCAGCGAGATAAACCTGATACAGCACGCGCATCCGGGCCTGACGGCGCTGCAGGCGTTGCGTCGCGCGATTTTTTCCGACCATATTCCGGACGAAGAAATCGGCAAACACCTCGCGCGCGTGCAGCCGGAATCGGAACGCGCGGTCTTTGACCTGTCGTGGCCGCAGCAGTTTTTCATTGGGCACGCCAGGGGCGTGCCAGTGCTGGTGCTGGGCGGCGGGGAGGATGCGTTTTTTTCCCCTGCCATGATCGAATCGACGGCGCGCGTTTACGGTGTCAAGGCCGAGATATTCCCGGACATGGCGCACGCGATGATGCTGGAGCCGGAGTGGCAGCGCGTGGCCGACCGTATTATCGGCTGGCTGGACGGCATCCAGGTGTAATGCCTGACCGGATTTGCGCTGCGCTCAATGCAGCAGCATTTTTGTGGCACACTGGTTTTGTTGCCGCATGAGACGGGCGTAAACAGGAGGGCGGAATGGACCATTACTGGTGGTGGGCGATCGGCGGCATCGCGCTGATCATCGCCGAACTGATCACCGGCACCTTTTATCTGCTGGTCATCGGCATTGCCGCGCTGGCAGGCGCTGCGGTGGCCTACGCGCATTTTTCGTTCTGGACGCAGGCAGTGGTCGCCGCTGCGATTGCGATAATGGGCGTCGTTTTCGTGACGCGCTTGCGCAAAACCCACCTATCCTCGCCGGGGATTTCGCTCGACGTCGGGCAAAGCGTGGTGCTCGATGCGTGGGTCAACGAGAAAGGCCGGCACGCGCGGGTGCGCTACCGCAATGCGTTGTGGGACGCCCGGGTGCTCGACGAGCAGGGGGCAGAGGCGGGCAGCACGCTCTACATCACGCGCGTCGAGGGCAGTACTTTGCATGTCGCGGCGACACGCCCGGCTTAGCAATCCCGTTCCACTTTAACCGCAGGGGAGGCAACCATGTTTGCAAAACTGATCGTCGTATTCGTCGTCACGGCAGCGCTGATCGCCAGCGGCCAGCCCGGCTACGCGGTGCCGTTCTTCATCATCGGCTTCGGTATCGTCCTCGCCATCGAGTCACTCAAGGTCGTCCCGCAGCAGCAGGCGTGGGTGGTCGAACGCTTCGGAAAATTTGACAGCGTGCTGGAGCCGGGCCTCAACGGCATCTGGCCGTTTTTCGACCGCGTCGCCTACAAGCATTCACTCAAGGAGGTGCCGCTCGACGTGTCGGAGCAGGTTTGCATCACCAAGGACAATACGCAGCTGGGCGTGGACGGTATTATTTATTATCAGGTGACCGATCCGCAGCTTGCGTCGTACGGTTCGTCGAACTACATCGCGGCGATCACGCAGCTTGCACAGACCACGCTGCGCTCCGAAATCGGCAAGATGGAGCTCGACAAGACGTTCGAGAGCCGCGACGAGATCAACCGCCAGGTGGTGGCCGTGCTAGACGAGGCGGGGCGCACCTGGGGCGTGAAGGTGCTGCGCTACGAAATCAAGAACCTGACGCCGCCGGAAGCCATCCTGCGTTCGATGCAGGCGCAGATTACGGCGGAACGCGAAAAGCGCGCGCTGATCGCCAAGTCGGAAGGGCAACGCCAGCAGGAAATAAACCTCGCGGATGGCGAGAGGCAGGCCGCGGTGCTGCAATCCGAAGGTCAGAAAATCGCGGCGATCAACCGGGCTGACGGCGAGGCCAAAGCCATCACGACCATCGCCGCGGCCAATGCCGCCGCAGTGCGTGTCGTGGCGTCATCGATGAACGAGCCGGGCGGCATGAATGCGGCCAATCTGAAGGTCGCCGAAATGTATGTGCACGCCTTCGCCAATCTCGCGAAGACCGGCAATACGCTGATCGTGCCGGGCAATTTGGCGGATATGGCGACGCTGGTGGGGTCGGCGATGTCTATCGTCAGCGGCACCAGGCACGCCGAAGGGGCGGCGCCCGCGCCCAAGCAGGCCTGAAACCTGAACCGCGTTAGATGGAAGGCGTTGTTACCGGCGTTGCCGGTTGCGCATTGCTGACCGGCATGGTCTCGGCAGGCGCCGAGGCTTGCGGCGCGTTGATGCCCGCGCCCGTCGGTTTTGCCGGTTCGTCGCCTTCGGCGCGCGGCTTGATTTTCAGCTCTGGAATGTCTTCCTCGTCTTTTTCCGGCGGCGGGTTGCCGTCGTAAACGAGGTTGCGGCGGCGCTGCAGATAGGCGTCACGCTGGAACTCATAGGGATCGAGCGCCGCTTCGTCGAGGATCTTGGTCGAATCGAGCAGGTTGGCACGCAGGTTGATGATGTGCAGCCCCCATACCGAGTTGCGCGTGCGCATGTGATTGCGCCAGATCAGGTAGATCGGGTCGAGTTTGAAGTCGACTGCCGAACCGACACCGTCGCGAAACGAACTCGGGCCGAAAAACGGAATTTGCAGGTAAGGGCCGGAACTGATGCCCCAGCGGCCGAGCGTCTGGCCGAAATCTTCCTTGTGTTTTTCAAGCCCTACTTCAGTCGCCACGTCGATAAAGCCGGCGAGGCCCACCGTCGTATTGACCACGATGCGTCCGACGTCGGAAACCGCGTCGCCGACCTTGCCCTGCAGCAGGTTGTTGAGCGCGGTCAGCACGTCGTAGAGGTTGTTGTAGAAGTTCGTGATACCGGTGCGCACGAACTGCGGCAGTACCGTTTTGTAAACCGTTGCGACCGGCTTCAGGACGACCTTGTCGAGCCCGTCGTTCAGTTGGTAGACGGCGCGGTTAAGCGGCTCGAGCGGATCGCGCGGGTTCTTGGTGCTCGCGCAACCTCCCAGCAGAGCCAGCGACAACAGCCCCAGCACGCAGGAACTACGGAGCCGGGCGGTAAACAAAGTCATGAGCATGATTCCAGCATTTGGTCTGGTTACGGCGTTTTTCATTATAACAATGATTTCAGGCAAAACCAAAGGCATAAAACGGCCCTGTTTCCGGGCGCTGCCCGGGTGCCTGCGCTCCGCTGTGGGCGGTCGTCAGGAAGGGCGTTTTTTCGGCCTGCGCTGTCCGTATTGACAGGTGTCCGGCCGGCCAGCGCCAAGGCGAGCTAGCTGGTCGTTGCCGGCGCTTTTTTGCGCGGTTTCGATTTTCTGGCCTTAGGATTCGCGACGGGCGCCGGCGGCGTGGCCTGCGCGGGCGCCGCGACGGCCGCCGGTGCCGTTTCTACGCGCGCCGCCGCGGCTTTCTGCCGAACTTCGTCCAGCGTCGCCTGGGTCGCGGCCTGCAAAGGCCCGCCGAGGCTTACCGCTTTTTCCGCCGCAGTCACGGCGTCGCCGAATTTGCCGCGCTCGGCGAGCACGTTCGCGAGATTGTTGAACGCGGCGGCGGCTTCGGGATTGTCCAATGTCGCCTGCTTGAAAGCGGTTTCGGCCGTATCGAGATCATGCAGCGCGTAAGCCGTGTTGCCGCGGCCCATGTGGCCGGCGAGGCTGCCAGGCCAGCGTTTGAGCATTGCGGTATATGCAATCAAGGCGTTTTTCAGGTGCCCGCTTCTTTCGAGAGCAACGACCGCCGCGGCGTAGCGCGTTTCGGTGGCCGTTACGGGCACGCGGTCGGGCGGCACCGCGATCATCGCCCAGTAGTCTTCCTCCCGCCATATTTTTTCGAACACCGGCAGCGGCGTTGGCAGGCGCGGTCTTTTGCCGGAGCGCCTGATTATTTCCAGGCGGTCAAGGTCGTAACCGACGACGACCGAGTAATGCCATATCGGATACCATTTGAAGGGGCCGTAGTTTTCGAGCACGATCGCCGGTGAACCCGCGGCGAGTTCGCGCAAGAGATCGGTCACCTTGGGGGCGAGTTCGTAGGCGATGAGGCCATTGCGGCGCGCGGCTGCGATCATTTCAACCTGCAGGCTGCCTTTGCGTCCGGGCAGATAGACCTGCTCGACCAGTTGCTCGGGTGTCACCGCGACACCCGCGGCATTCAGCGCCATGGCCAGCGCCGACGGGCCGCAGTAATAATCATCCTGCGGGTAGAACGGGACCTCGGTCAGTTCCACGCGCGGCGGCAGGCCGGCCGGCCGCTGCTCTTTCAGCGCATAGGTTTGCGGCGCGATGAACGCGCAGCCCGGAAGCAGCGCGCTCAAAAAAATAAAGCCCGCGGTTAAGCGGGCTTTAAAGCCGTGCATATTGAGTCTTGGTCAGTTATTTCCAGAAATACCAGACGATGCCAGCGATGATGAGGACACCCAAACCCCACCACACTGCGCTGGACGTGGCGCCCGCCGGCAGCGTGTCAATTTTTCCCGCGATGCGGTTGATTTCATCCTGGGTCATCGCATTTACGCGGTCGCCCGCAGTCGCTGCGGTGAGGCCCAGTGCTTCGAACTGCTTCTGCACGTCGGTGCGGCTGACGAAGTCGCGCACTTTGTCGCGATTGGCTTCATTGGCGGCACTGGCGAGGACCTGGTCGGTGGCGATCATTCCGGCCTGAGCCGAATAAGGCAACCACACCATGCTGAGGATCAATAATTGGCATATCAGTCTGTAGAATGATTTCATCTTTAGGCTCCAGTAAGTTATGAATGTAATCTGCATCCGCAAGCGCCGACAAAGCGTCATCGCAGCGCCCAGACTCCTTTATATATCCAGGCAAACATCAACGTCAAGGGTTGTATTGGCGGCGGCTGTGGATATGTCGAAGGCGGGCGCCGGCGCAGCGCCCTGAATGCCGGCGGCGCACGGAATATAAATAGCTGACCTTCGCAATGAAATGCCTGCCGGGGGCCGGGTTGCGCGCAAGTCCGCCGTCATATTTTCTGCCGGCGGGCGCCCAGCAA
>CANJHY010000143.1:0-12551 GCA_947474275.1 Betaproteobacteria bacterium | reverse complement strand
TAGCATTGCGCCTCTCAAGCCAGGGCGCGGAACCGCGCAGCAGCACCCCCGAAGAACTCACCAGATTAATACAGGAAGATTATAAACGCCTGGGCGCGGTGATCCGGTCTGCCGGCATCAAAGGCGAGTAAACATCGCGCAGCATCCCGCGATAAAGCAGGACGACAACTATCGCTAGATGTGGGATTCCTGATAGTCGAGGTCTTCCTCGATGTGATGCAGGATATCGTCGCTGATCTGGCTCTCGCGCCAGATGCGGATCAGTTCCCGCCGCTCGGCCTGGATCGCCGCCTGGCGCAGCCGTCGCGCCAGCTCGCTGTCGCCCTCCACCGCCGGCCCGTCGGCGAACGCGCGCTCGATTTTGTCGGCGAATTCGGCGCGCACGCGCGCGGCGAGCTCTGCCGACATGCGTTCACGCTGTGCGAGTTCGTCGATGGCGGCCAGTGCCGCCGCGCCCAGCGCAATGCGCGCGCGCTGGTGCTCGTCATGCAAACTCCAGTCCGCGCCGACTTTCAGACGGCGTATCAGCGGCGGCAGGCTCAACCCCTGCACCACCAGCGTCACCGCGATGACCACGAAAGTCAGAAAAATAATGAGGTCGCGTTGCGGAAACGGCTCGCCGCTCGCCAGCACGACGGGCAATGCAAGGGCAGCCGCCAGCGATACGATGCCGCGCATACCGCACCAGCTCATGATGAATACCTCGCCCTCGGCCGGCGCCGGCTCGCGCTCACGCAGCGCCGAACTCATCGCGCGCGGCAGATAGGTCGCCGGATAGACCCAGGCGAAGCGCACGGTTATTGCAACCACGCTGATGAGCACGCCATAAAGGCATAGCTGGGCCGCCGAATATCCCGACAGCCGCGCGACGACCTCCGAGAGCTGGATGCCGATCAGCATGAAAATCAGGCTGTTCAACAGGAACACCAGCATGTTCCACACGGGGCGCGCAATGATGCGCATTTCAGCCGACACGATTTCAGGCGCGTAGCGGCCGCGCACCATGCCCGCCGCGACGACTGCGAGCACGCCCGAGACATGCACCGACTCGGCGAAGATATACGCGACATACGGCACCGCCAGCGTCATCAGCACTTCGATGAAGGTATCGCCCAGGCGGCGGTGCACCGCGACGAACAGGCGTCCCAGCAGCACGCCGGCAAGGATGCCGCCTGCCGCCACGCGGACGAACTGCACGCTGGCGTCGACCAGCGAAAATGCGCCAGTCAACACCGCTGCCACCGCGAACTTGTAGATCACCAGACCCGATGCGTCGTTGACCAGGCTTTCGCCCTCGAGCACGACGACCACGCGACGCGGAATATTGAGCCGCGACAGAATTGCCGTGGCCGCCACCGCATCGGGCGGCGAGACGATCGCGCCGAGCACGAAGGCCGCACCCCACGGACACTCGGGAATCAGCATCTTGAGTGCCGCACCGACCGCGAGGGTCGTAACGATTACCAGTCCGATCGCCAGCAGCCCGATGGGACGGATGTTCGCCTTGAAGTCGCGCCACGACGTCAACAAAGCCGCCTGGTACAGGATGGGCGGCAGCACCAGCACAAGGATGAACTGCGGATCAAACGGAAAGTGCGGCAGGTTGGGCACGAAGCTCAGCGCGCCGCCGCCGATCACCAGCGCAATTGGATAGGGAAAATTGAAATGCCGCGCGACCCAGCCCAAAGCAACCGCGCACAGCAACAAGAACAATACGATTTGCAACAATTCCATTGCCGCTTTTCCCAGGGAGCACCACTGCAACGAATTCCGGACTTCAACCGGACGCAGTTCGCGCGTCAAAACCGCGTGTAATGGCTGCAAATAGCGGACGGCGAAAGTGTAGCACTATCGCGCCGGCTTACGCGCACGCGATTCCCGCGGCAGGGCCATTGCGCTATGATGGCACCGTCATTTCAAGCGGGAGACGGTCATGCGCTCATTGCTCATTCTGGTTTTGGCACTACTGCTATCAGGCTGCGCCTACAAATCCACCGACTTTTCCCAGCTGCAGATGCAAGAACGCGGCAGCGGCGACGTCTATTACGGCGTCGTCACGCGCACCTACGCCCCCGGCGTATTGACCATTACGGTCGATATCGACCGCCGCATTTACCGCGGAAATTACGAGCTGACGGCGCCGAACACAACATTCGGGTTCGCGCGGCTTTACGACCGCAGCGAAAGCACCACCGGCGCGGCATCTGCGCTGGCCAATACCACCTACGGCATCGCGATCCTGTCGTCCACCGACAAACGCGTCCTGCGCTGCGACTTTACGAGCGGCGACAACAACAATGGGCGCGGGATTTGCGTCGAAGATGGCGGCCGCGTCTACATCGTCGCTTTGAGCTAGGCGGGTTGCGCATACCGCGCGCAGTCCGGCTGCCGCTTTATTTCGCCGCGGCCGTCTGCATGCCTTTGAACGCCAATTTCTGCACGCGCTTGCCGTCCTGCACTTCGGTGCCTTAGCAGCTGCATTGTCCATTCACGTTCAGCCGTAGCCGGTTTATCGCGCCATCCAGCGGCGTGATGCCAGCCACGCGGCGCCCCTTACGGTTCTGGCACAATCGGGGCTGCATCGGCATCACCACAAAACAACAGGCCAAAGGAGAAGCAGTCAATGAGTGAGCAGCACACAGGCACTTCGTTCGGCATAGCAAACCGGGTTGCGGTAGTGTCCGGCGGCAACCGGAATATCGGGCGCAGCATAGTCCTGACGCTGGCAAAGGAAGGCGCGAAGCCCGTCATTCTTTGCCGCGATGGCGCCGACGAAGCGAACAAGGTCTGCGCGGAAGTCGCCGCACTCGGCATCAAGGCAGCCATGTACAAGGCGGACCTTGCAGACACCGCGAGCCTCGCGCCGCTGGTAAAGAAAATCGAGCAGGAGCAAGGCGGCATCGACATCCTGATCAACAACGCCGCGATCCGTCCGAACACCAAGATCTCGAAAATCACACTCGAAGAGTGGGACCTCGTCTTCAACACCAATCTGAAAGCGCCGTTTTTTCTCAGCCAGGCCGTGTTGCCCGGCATGATCGCACGCAAGTGGGGGCGCATCATCAATATCGGTGGCACTGATGCCTACTGGGGCAAAGTCAGGCGCGCGCATGGCGTCAGCGCCAAGCTTGGACTGGTGGGCCTCACACGCGCGATGGCGCTGGAAGTCGCGCGCTTCGGGGTCACCATCAACGTCGTCATCCCCGGCACCATAGACACGCAACGCCCGCATCCCGAGTGGTATCCGGAACTCAAAACCGGCTATGCCGAACGCCTCGAACGCATCCCGATGGCGCGGCTCGGCGACACCCAGCAGGTCGCCAACGCCTGCCTCTTCCTGGCGAGCGATCTCGCTTCCTTCACCACTGCGCAGGAGTTGTTCGCGAGCGGCGGCGCGGTCCCGCTGGTGCGGCAGACGCTCGACGAATATGGCGCCGACGAATTCTAGGATGCCGGTCACAGGAAAAACAATTGCCGTGCTGGGCGCCGGCGCGATCGGCAGCAGCATAGCCGCCGATCTGACGCAGGCGGGACTCGACGTCACCGTCATCGACCAGTGGCCTGCGCACGTCGAGGCGATGAAGTCTGCCGGACTGCGCGTCACCATGACGGACAACGACGTGCAGACAGCGGTGCGCGCGCTGCATCTGTGTGATCTGGCATCGACCGCTCTCGAATTCGACATCGTGTTTCTCGCCGTCAAATCGAACGATCACCGCTGGATGGCGGAATACATCAAACCGCGCCTCAAACCGGACGGCATCGTGGTCGGCACGCAAAACGGCATGAACGACGACTCGATAGCCGAGATCATCGGCCGCGGGCGCACGCTCGGCTGCGTGGTCGAACTGCAGGCCGAACTCTTTACGCCCGGTCTCATTAAACGCAACAC
Organism: Betaproteobacteria bacterium; assembly: GCA_947474275.1. GTDB lineage: Bacteria > Pseudomonadota > Gammaproteobacteria > Burkholderiales > SG8-41 > PALSA-1004. The sequence continues at coordinate 8,659 of CANJHY010000143.1, read as the reverse complement.
CACGCGACAAGGCAGCTGGTTCTCGGTGGGCGAACTCGACGGCGCGTACACGCCGCGCGTGCGCGAGATCGAAACGATCATGCGCAACGTGGGTAAGGTCGAAGTCACCAACAACATTTATGGCGCGAAATGGACCAAGCTCATCGCCAATACCATGACGATGGGGCCGTTCGGCCTGCTGGGCCTGCGGAATTTCGAGGCGGCGGCGCTGCCCGGCATGCTCGATATTTCGCTCAGGCTCGGCAAGGAATCGCTGGCGGTTGGCGCCGCGCTCGGCTATCGCATGGAGCCGCTGTTCGGGCTGCGCGCCGACGAATTCGCCGGCTCCAGCGATGAAAATCTGGTGACGACCATGGAAACGCTGATGAGCCACGTCGGCGGCGGACGCACAGCGCCGATTCACGATCACATCAAGGGCCGCGCGAGCGAGATCGAATTCATCAGCGGCGTGGTATCGCGCAAAGGCCGGGAACTCGGCATCGCCACGCCGCTGAATGATGCGGTCGTCGAAATCGACCGTCAGATCAACCGCGGCGAGATCAAAATGGAGCGGACGAACTTCGAGCTCCTAAAAAAAGCCTCGCAAGCGGCCTAGCCTGCCAACATATTGTCGACGGTGGCGCAGGTTTTTTTGCTGCACGCAGTTTTGCGCCGGGCCATTACGGAGATCGACGGCGCAATTCTAAAATCGGGCACATCATGGCAAACGCGTGCAGCGATGACCGCTGTTACTTGATCACGCGGCAAACGCACGCGATAAGATTTTCGCGAGCGGCTGCGCGGCCGCGGGGTTCATGGGTCAACGAGTGCCGCGCGTTAGCGCGCCGCGGTTGTTTCGCGGCATTGCGCCCCCGCTGTTGCGTCCACTACGCCGAATACGATCATCGCAGCGCAGGCCGAACTGAACATCGCTCTTTGGTCGTGGCCGACGCCAATCACTTCGAAGGAGCGGTGTTTGTTCTCGATCCCCCGCGCAGCAGCGAGCATTCGTTCATGGCGAAGATAGGCACGGCCGCGTTCGAGCCGGTTGCTTCCCTGCGCGTGCGCAGCACAGGACTTGTCGAGCGCCGGATGATTGGGATCGGTATCCTCTGTCCCGAACAGATACACGACGTTGCGCGCCATGTAACGTCGATACGCATCGGCGGGCGCAACGTTGGCGCCGTAGCGGACCATCTTGTCGAACCCGTAGCGCTGATCATTGTATTTCGGGCACTGCGCCGCATCGTAGGTAGCGAAACCGTCGCCCTGCGGCCGCTCGGCGGTGAAATAAAGATACGCCGAACCATTCGCAACAACGTAACGCATATCAATGCCGGCGGCGCGCACCTTCTCGTCGACGCGGTTGAGGACGGCCAACTGCTGCACCACCACCGCGCCTCCGGAGTGGCCCGCCATCACGATCGTCCGCAGGGCCGGAAAGCGCCGGCGGTCGCTCATCAACTCGAGCAGATCGTCGTACACCTGGAACGAACTTACGCTGAACGGCGGCTCGACCGCATCCTCGCCACCCGCAAAACCCGCGGTGCCCCACGCAGGCAGTTCCGGCGCGCGGGCTTTGGCGGTCTGCGCCGGCGTGAAGAACTCCGGCGCAAGGAGCAAACTCTCGGCGGGATCGATGTGATACGCCTTCAGCAATTCCGCGGCCGCCAGAAAATAGGCATCCCCGTCGCGGGCTCGTCCGTGCTGGATCATCAGCACCCGCCTGATGTGTGTCATGTCGCCATCGAGCGGATGATTGCTGTAGACAGGAAACGGATACGCATTCCCAGGCCGCCCCAACTGGATTACCTGCCACGCCGGCGCGTCTGCGATCCCATTCGCGGCTTGAGCGTCTGCGGCGCAAAGCAGCAGGACAAACGCCGCTGCAAGTGCGGGTCTCATGAAAGGCAATCCAATCGGGATGCGGGTTGCCTTTGCAGACCAGCCATCGATTGCGGTCGCGCAATTCGGCGCGGCAGCGCGTCGAACTGCGGCGAAGCCGACCTATTTCGCATTCGCTTCCGTGCGCTTGACCACGTCGGCCCACTTCACCGTCTCGCGGCGGATCAATGCAGCGAACTCTTCCGGTGTGCCGGCGCGGGGTTCGGCGCCGAGCGGCGCGTAGCTGTCTTTGACGAACTGCGAGGCCGCCGCCGTTCGCATCTCCAGACTCAGCCTGGCGACAATCGCCGCAGGCACACGCGCCGGCGCGATCAGGCCGCCCCAGGTCGTCACTTCGTAGCCGGCCACGCCGGATTCCGCGACCGTTGGCAAAGCGGGGAATGACGCCACTCGCCCCGCCCCGGTGACGGCAAGCCCGCGCAGCTTGCCCGATCTCACAAAAGGCGACACGCCGTTGATGGGGTCGAATATCAGCTGCACTTGCCCGGCGATGGTATCGATGGCGGCCTGCGCACCGCCTTTGTAAGGGATGTGCTCGATTCGCGTCTTCGTCATAATCTTGAACAACTCACCGGCGAGGTAACCAATCGTCCCGGTCCCCGCCGATCCATTGCTCAGTTGCCCCGGTCGCGATTTTGCCAGCGCAACAAGGTCCTTCACCGTTTTTGCCGGCAGCGTAGGCGACACGGCCAACATGAGCGGTGCATCGATTGCTTGCGAGATCGGCGCAAAATCCCGATCGACGTCGTAAGGCAGCTTTTCGGAGACGCTGCGGTTGATGGCAAGCGGACCTGCGCCGGCATAGGCGATCGTGTATCCGTTGGGCGCGGCTCGCGCAACAATTTCCAGACCGATGGCGCCGCCGGCTCCCGGCCGGTTGTCGGGAACGACTTGCTGACCAAGCTGCTTGCTCAGCGCAATGGCATAAATGCGTCCCGACGTGTCGGTCGCACTGCCCGATGCAAAAGGAATAATCAAGCGAATCGGCGCATCCGGGTATTCCGCAAGCGCGGCGTTCGGCATGATCAACTGGCCGCATGCAAATAAAGCAACAGCAACGATCGGGGAATTCATTTTCAGCATCGCCATTCCTTCGTGATCGGGTAAAAGTTCATTTTAACCAGCCTCGGGCCTGATGTCCGCACGTGGCTCGAAGCGGTGTTGCCCAATTGATCCGTCGTTTATTTCCTTTTCTTGTACTCGGCGACCTCGTGCGCGAGGTCTTTGTATTCTTCGCAGTTCCTGCCGCAGATGCGCTCGAGCGAAGCCAGGTGCTGCTCGGCCATCGCCAGGTTGTTGGTCAGCAGATAGGCTTCACCCACATATTCGTGCGCGCCTTTGTGATTGGGGTCGGCCTGCAGGGCAAGCTTGTAATTTTTGAACGCTTCGTCGTAATTGCCAAGATTGCGATTGGCGTAACCAAGCATGTTGTAGACGTCGGCATCGGGCTTGACCGAGCGCAGGCGGCTGATCACCGTCTTCCAGTCCTTGGCCTTCAGGGCCTTTTCGGCAGCGACGAAATTCGCGTCCACTGCATTGGACGGCGACGGGCTCGGACTCGCGTCGGCACCCGCGGGCACCGGGGCCAGTATTGCGCATATCACCAGCAACGCTCGCACATTGAATGTCATGGCTTGCCTCCCCTGGAAATTTAAACGCTATGCAATGTAAACGGACTGGAGACGATTTTATTCCCCCGCCGCCAGGCGGCCGGGAATACACCGCATACGCCGTGCTATATTCTGCCGCAATAAAAGGTTCATGTGTTTTTGGAGGAGAAAGACGAATGCGGCAGGCCGTTCGACATCCGGCATGGTTTTTTACGTCGCTTGGCTGTGCGTTGCTGGGCATTACCGGCCATACACACGCGCAGGGATTCCCGGCGTGCAAAACCCTGCGCCTGGTCATCGCGTATCCCGCGGGCGGACCGACCGACACGCAGGGTCGCATCATCGCGCAAAAATTCGGCGAGAAACTGGCGCAGAACGTGATTGTCGAAAACCGCGGTGGCGGCGGCACGGTGATTGCGACTGCCTACGTCGCCAAAGCGCCGCCCGACGGCTGTACGCTGTTGCTCACCGCTGCCCCCTTCGCACTTAACCCCATCGTCATGACCAACCTGCCCTATGACACGGCGAAAGACCTCGCGCCGGTCACGCAAACCGCGCGCTTTCCGCAAATGCTCGTGGTGCACCCGGTGCTGCCGGTAAAAACCGTCAGGGATTTCGTCGCTCTCGCCGTCTCCCACCCGGGAAAAATCAGCTACGCATCGTCAGGCAATCTGGGAACCGGCCATCTGGCGGGCGAACTGCTGAGCAGCATGTCCGGCGTCAACCTGCTGCACATTCCCTATAAAGGCAGCGCGCCGGCGCATCCCGATGTGATATCCGGACGGGTGCCTGCCATGTTCGACAGCATCGGCAGCGTCGGCGGCCACGTCAGCGCAGGCAAGTTGCGCGCCATTGCCGTGACGACGACCACGCGCAGCGCGCAACTGCCGGACGTTCCGACCGTCGCCGAATCGGGTTTTCCGGGTTACGAAGTTTCGGCATGGCAGGGCATGGTTACCACCGGCGGCACACCCAAGGAGACAGTCGCGAGGCTCGCCGCCGAAATCAGTGCGGTGCTTGCCCAGAAGGAATTGCGCGAACGCTTTGCCGTACTGTCCGCCGATCTGGTCGGCGGGCCGCCGGAACAGTTCGAAGCCTTCCTGCGCGCGGAAGCAACGCGCTGGAGCAAGGTCATACGCGAACGCAACATCAAAGGCGAATAGACAGCACTTCCAGCTAGTCGGCTTTCGCCCCCGACTTCTTTACGACGTCGCTCCACTTCGCGACGTCCGCCTTCAAAATAGCCGCGAAATGCTCGGGCGTATCGCTCACCGTCTCGGCGCCTTGCGCGAGCAACAGCTGCTGCACTTCGGGCAGTTTGAGCGCGCGCACGATTTCGGCGTTGAGCCGCGCGACGATTTCGCGCGGTGTTGCCGCCGGTGCCAGCACGCCGTACCAGGCGACGGCTTCGTAACCAGGCAGGCCAGACTCGGCGACGGTCGCATACTCCGGTGCGGCCGGCGTGCGCTGGGCGCTAGTCACGCCCAGCGCACGCAGTTTGCCGGTCTTGACGTGCGGCAATGACGAGACGACGGTCGCGAACGACAGCGCGACTTCGCCGCCCAGCAGTGCCGGCATCGCCTGCCCGCCGCCCTTGTACGGCACGTGGATCAGTTCTATGCCCGCCATGCTGGTGAACAACGCGCCGGACAGATACAACGCACTGCCCGATGACGCATAGGTAAGTTCCCCCGGCTTCTTCTTCGCCAGTGCGATCAGCTCACGCACGCTCTTCGCCGGCACCGATGGATGGGCCACTATCATGTTCGGCAACAGCGCCGTGCGCGTCACCGGCGCGAAATCACGCACCGGATCGTAAGAGAGCTTCGGATACAGACTTGCGTTGATCGCATGTGTGCCGGTCGTGCCCATGACCAGCGTATAGCCGTCGGGCGCCGCCTTGGCGACCGTTTCGGAGCCGAGTATGCCGCCCGCACCACCGCGGTTCTCGGCCACCACCTGCCTGCCGAATTGATCGGTGAGCTTCTGCGCGACAATGCGCGTCACGACGTCGGTCGCGCCGCCAGGCGGGAAAGGCACGACGATGCGGATGGTTTTGTTCGGATAATCCTGCGCACCGGCATGCACGGCAAACAGGACGGCGAACGACCAGGCCAGGCGCCGGAAAATATCTATCGACATGCTAATATCCAATTGCGCTGTTTTCATACGCGTATGTTAGCAATGGATTGCGAACGCCGTGCCAGTAAATCGATAGAGCCGATGAAATTTTTCCTGCCCTCTGCCCTGCTGCTCGCAGGCTGCGTCAGCCTCGCCGTAGCGCAGACTTACCCCGCGAAAACCATCCGGATAATTGTCCCCTACCCACCCGGCGGCGGCACCGATCTCGCCGCTCGCCTGGTCGCGCAAAAACTCACCGAAAGCCTCGGCCGTTCAGTAGTCGTAGAAAACCGCGCCGGCGCGAACGGTAATATCGGCACCGATGCCATGGCGAAGGCCGCGCCCGACGGCTACACGCTGGGTATGGCGACGCCCGGCCCCGTCACCGCGGGCAAAACCCTCTACCCGAACCTGCCGTACGATCCGGAGCGCGACCTTGCACCGGTGATACTCGTCAACGCGAGCCCCAACGTGCTCGCGGTCCACCCGTCCGTGCCTGCGCGCAACGTGAAGGAACTGATCGCGCTGGCGAAGGGCGGCAAGCTGCACGTCGGCGCCAGCACGGTCGCATCGGTTCAGCACCTGCTGGCCGAAATGCTCAACCACGCGAGCGGCACGCGCATGGAAGTCATCACCTACAAAGGCGGCGCGCAGGCCGCGACCGACGTCGCCGGCGGCCAGATCGAAGCGCTGTGGAGCGTATTGCCGGCGGCGTTGCCTTTCATCCAGAGCGGCCGCCTGCGCGTGCTTGCCGTCGCCAGCGAAAAACGCACTGCGTTTCTGCCGGATGTGCCGACGATGCGCGAAGCCGGCTGGCCCACCGTCATGGGCAGCGCGTGGAACGGCGTTGTCGTGCCGGCGGGGACGCCCAAGCCCATCATCGACACACTCGCTGCCGATATCGCGCGCGGCATCTACATGGCGGACGTGAAAGAGCGTTTCACCGCTTCCGGCATGGAAGCGATAGGCGGGACACCCGAAGCATTCGGCGCATTTCTGCGCGACGAAACGACGAAATGGGCCAGAGTCATCAAAGCGGCAAATATCAAGATCGACTAGGCTGCAATCCTTGAAAGGAGCAAGCATGAAGATGTTTCAGCGTTGTGTAGTTTTGATTGCGACCTGCCTGCCGCTGTGTGCGGCGGCAGCCGAGTTCCCCATGAAACCGATCCGCGTGATCGTGCCATGGCCGGCCGGCGGCAGCACCGACACGCTTGCACGTATCATCGGCCAGCGGCTGACGACCATCGTTGGCCAGCCCGTCGTCATCGACAACCGCGGCGGCGCATCCGGCACCATCGGCGTCGACCTGGCATCCCGCGCCACTCCCGACGGCTATACGATCACCATTGTCGAGGCCTCGCACGCCGTCATGCCCGCGACGACCTTGAAGCTGCCGTACGACCTCGCGAGCGATCTCGCGCCATTGACGCTGATCGGCAATTCGCCGCAAATCATGTACATCAACTCCGCCCTGCCGGCGAAATCGCTCAATGAGTTCATTGCACTCGCCAAGGCCAAGCCCGGCGCGATCCCCGCCGCCCACACGGGCATAGGCTCGTTTACGCATCTGTCGCTTGAGCTTCTGCAGACGCGCACCGGCACAAAATTCAACCAGATCGGCTACAAGGGCGCGGGCCCCGCCATGATCGAACTCGCCGGCGGCCAGGTTGCAACTTATATCGCAACGCTCGCCAGTGGCGCGGGAACATTGCGAACCGGGCGCATCAAGGCCGTCGCCATCTTTGGCGAGAAACGCGTCGAGGCGCTGCCGGACGTGCCGACACTCGCCGAACTCGGCATGAAGGACATGGTCATCAACCAATGGTGGGCGTACGTTGCGCCCAAAAATGTGCCGAAAGACATCCTCGCGCGGCTGCACAAGGACCTTGTCGCCGCCATCGACCATCCGTCGGTGCGCGAGCGCGTCGTTGACCTTGCGGTCGACGTGAGCACGACCACGCCCGCGCAGACCAAGACCCGAATTGCATTCGAGCTGGATCGCTGGGCGACCATTGCACGCGACGCCGGGATCAAGCCCGAGTAAACGCTGCTATTCAGCGCAGTCCGTACACCTTCCGCGCAACGTCCGCGGAAATCTTGCCTTCAACGAGATCGCGCTTGACCGCCGCCGGATCGCGCTCGCGCGGATCGCCGTAACCGCCGCCGCCCGGCGACATCACGCGCAGCACGTCACCGTTGGCGAACGGCGTGCCGGAAGTGGTCATGCCGAGCCGCGTTTCAGTAGCCGCGCCGGGATTGCGGATGAAAGTGCCGAGCCCGCCGGGCAACCCGCCTGCCATCCCCGGCGCGGGAAATTTCTGGCGTGAGCTACGGAGCGAAACCCCCGCGTTGTTCGCCAGCAGCCGCATGTCGCGCACTATGCCCATGCCACCGCGATACTTGCCGGGCCCGCCTGAATCGGTGACGAGCTCGTAGCGCTCTATGCGCAGCGGAAACTCCATTTCCATTGCCTCCACCGGCAGATTGGACGTGTTGGTCATGTTGATCATCACCACGTCCATGCCGTCGGCACTGCAGCGCGCGCCCTGGCCACCGGCCAGGTTTTCGTAATTGATGAAATAGCGCTGCGACTTGGGATCGGCGCCGGCGCTGATGCAGCCCTGCCCCGGGCCGCCCGCCGCGACGCTGCGCGACGGTGCTGCCTGGCCCAGCGCGTTGAGCATCGCCTCGGCGAGGATCATCGACGTCATGTTGCGCGAACTCACTGCGGACGGCGGCTTTGGGTTGACCACCAACCCTTCAGCAGCAATAACCGACACCGCGCGATACAGGCCTTCGTTGGTCGGCACAAACGGGTCCACCACCGACTTCAGGCAAAAATAAGCCGTCGCATAGGAATGCGTGAGCGGCACGTTCTTGCCGCTTGCGATCTGCGGCGAGCAATCCGACAGGTCGAGCGTGAGGTGGCCGTCCTTGATCGTAAGCGTGACGGCGAGCTTGATGCGCTCGCCGCTGACGCCGTCTTCGTCGAGCCAGTCAACGGCGCTATATGTGCCTTCTTTCAGCACGCTGCGGATGCC
>CANJHY010000142.1:0-12627 GCA_947474275.1 Betaproteobacteria bacterium | reverse complement strand
TATCTTGCCTTTGGGTTACTTGCATTCGCAGGCTTCTCTCCCGCCGTGCATGCCCAGCAATACCCGGAAAGACCCGTCCGGCTGATCGTCCCTTATCCGCCCGGCGGCGGCTCGGACCTCGTCGCGCGGCTGCTCGGCAGGGAGCTTGCCGAAAAATGGGGTAAGTCAGTCATCGTCGATAACCGGCCCGGTGGAGATGGCGCGATCGGTGCCGGCATCGCAGCCAACACGCCTGCGGACGGACACACGCTGTTGCAGATCATTCTCACGCACGCCGTGTTACCCAGCATGAAAGACGGCCTGCCTTACGATCTCCTGCGCGACTTCGCGCCCATTACCCGCGTCATGGATACGCCCAATATCGTGGTAACGCATCCGTCGCTGCCGGCAAAGTCGATACCAGAACTGATCGCGCTCGCCAAACAGGAAGGCGACAAGCTGCAATACGCGATATCAGGCATCGGCGGGCCATCGCACCTTTCAGCGGAGCTTTTCAACCAGGTTGCCGGCATCAGGATGACCTATATCCCGTACAAGGGCGCGGGGCCGGCGATGATCGATTTGCTGGGCGGGCATGTGAAGCTCGCATTTTATTCCGTGCCCAGCGCGATTCCGCATTTACGATCCGGCAAGTTACGGGCACTCGCGATCACCAGCGCGACACGGTTGCCGCTGCTGCCGGACCTGCCTACCGTGGCGGAGTCGGGCGTGAAAGGGTACGCATTTTCAGCATGGTATGGTTGGGTAACGCGCGCGGGCACACCACGCAAAATCGTCGAACAGATCAACACCGACGTCGCCTCGGTCCTGCGCACGGAACAGGTAAAGTCGGTGCTGATCAACGAAGGCGCGCAGGTGGAAATCGATACGCCAGCGCAGTTCAGGGCATTGCTCGAAGCGGATCTCAGGAAATGGGCGCGCCTGGTGCAGGAAGCGGGGCTGAAAGGCAAGCAATAGCCTGGGGCGCCAGGCACTTACTTGATGGTTGACGTTCAATCGATAGCAGAAAAGGAGAGATTGATGGGGCAAGCGAAGAACGATGATGCCTGCGTGACGCTGGCAGGTTGTGGTGACATAGGCACGGGACATACGCCGCCGGAGAGTGCGTTCACGCACGTGGCCGCTGCGCTGCGCAAGGCCGACCTGCGATTCGCGCAGTGCGAAAAGCTGTATTCGGACAAAAAGAATTACCAGGTGCACAGCGGCGCGGCCAAGCTCGAGGCGCTGAAAAAGCCGGAAACGGCCGCCGCCTTCAAGAGCGTGCCATTCGACGTACTATCGCTGGCGTCGAACCACATCGGCGACTGGGGCCCCGAGGCGGTTATCGGCACAGTGGAGACGTTTCAGAAGCTGGGCATACCCACCATAGGCGCCGGCGCGAACATCGCGGAAGCGCGCAAACCGGTAATCCTCGAAAAGAACGGCCTGAAGATAGGCTTCCTCGGCTACTGCTCGGTGCTGCTGCCGCAGTTCTGGGCAACGGAAGAGCGCGCCGGCGCGGCGCCGATGCGCGCTTACACTTTCTACGAGCCCTATGAGTACCAGCCAGGCTCCCCCGCGCGCGTGATCACGACGCCCGACAAGGATGACCTCGAGGCGCTGGTCGAAGACATCAAAAAGCTCAAACCCCAGGTCGACATTGTCGTGATGTCGATTCACTGGGGCCTGCACTACGTAAACCAGCCGCAGGACTATCAGACCATAGTCGCGCGCGCCGCGATCGAGGCCGGCGCCAACGTGATACTCGGCCATCACGCGCACCAGCCGCACGGCATCGAACTCTACAAGGGCGCGCTGATCTTTTACAGCATCGGCAACTTCGTATTTCACCGCCGCGGCGGCGGTCCCGCACCGTGCATGCCTGGCGAGAAGTATACCCACAAGCAGATCTACTCCCTGGATCCGGACCCCGGGGTACACCTGGACTATCGCCGTCACTGGCAGGAGAGCGGCATCCCGTATCTCACGTTCGACCGCTCGGGATTGCGCGAGGCAACCTACCTGCCGACGTTCCTCGATGAAGATGGGAAGCCCGCAATCCTGCAGCCCGACGACCCGCAGTTTGAGACATCACGCGTTTATCTCGAGTGGCTGGCGAAAGATCTCAAAGACGGAGTCAAGAACATCCCGGCGCGCGACGGGCAGTACGTGCTCTACGAACGGAAAGGTTGAGCGGACAAGCGAGCGGCGATATGAAGGGCGGTGCGATTGCAACGGGGTTTGTCGCGAAGTTCCCGTCCGGCTGTTATGCCCTGCTGTTAACACTGCAGGCGGACGCCGCGCAACGGCCCGCTCAGATCAGTTTCTGCAGCCGCAGGCTGGCTACGGCCTGCGCGTCGTAACCCAGCCAGTCGCGCAAAATCGTGGCAGTGTGCTCGCCGAGCTTGGGTGGCGGCGTGCGGTAGGTCGCGTTGCTGCCGTCGATGCCGATGCCGAGGCCGACCTGCGGCACGCGGCGTCCGCCACTGTCCGCTGTATACAACAAGCCGCGCGCAATCAATTCCGGGTCCTGCGCGAGGTCTTCAACGCTGTTGACCGGCCCGGCCGGCACTTTCGCCTGCACAAAGAGCTGCAGCCATTCGTCGCGCGGCTTCGTTTTCAGGATCGACTGAATGTCGGCAACGATTTCCGCACGCGCCCCGCGCCGGTCCGCGTTGCTGGCGTGACGCGGATCCTCGCCTTTCTCCGCCTGCCCGACCGCCTGCCAGAACCGCTTCCAGATTGCGTCGTTGCCGAGACCCAGCGTCAGCGGCTTGTCCTGCGTGTCGAACGCCTGGTACACCGCGATCACGCTGTCTTTCGCACCCGTGCGCTGCGGCACTTCGCCAGTGCCGAGGTAAGGCACGATGCGCGGCGACATGAAGCGCGTCATGCTGTCCACCATCGCGATGTCGATGTGATGGCCTTTGCCGGATTTGGCACGCTCGAACAGGGCGGCGAGCGTTGCCATCGCGGCATCCATGCCTGAAATCAAATCGGCGGCAGGCGTGCCGACTTTTTGCGGCGGGCTGTCCGCCTCACCGGTCAGGTCCATCACGCTGCTATAGCCCTCGGCGATCAGGTCGTAACACGGAAAATCCTTGCGCGCGCCGGTAAGTCCGAAACCCGTCAGCGATACGAACACGAGATCGGGCCTGATCTTCTGCAGCGCCGCATAGTCGATGCCGAGTTTTTTCTGCACGCGCCCGACCAGGTTGACGATGACGACATCGGCCTTCTTGACGAGGTCGTGCAGAACCTTGCGCCCTGCTTCGCCGCTGTAGTCGAGCGTGATGCTTTCCTTGTTGCGGTTCACGGAGAGGAACCACAGCGATTCACCCTCATGCCAGGGCGGCCCCCATGCACGGCAATCGTCGCCGCTGCCCGGCCGTTCGATCTTGATCACGCGCGCGCCCATGTCGGCGAGCAACATTGTTGCATATGGCCCGGCGATCGAAGTCGTCAAATCGATGACGGTCACCCCCGCCAGCAACGAAGCCGCGGGCGGCGATGCCGGAACCGGTAAAGCGTCTAGAGGCAGCATGAGTTCGCCTTTATCTGGTTCATGGATTCGGCAACATATTTATTACAACTCAATCTTGAACCGCGAAGGATTCACTTTAATACCCCCTTGAGGGGTACGCAAAGGACGCGAAGGGAAACTTCATACTCCACTCACAATGCAATCGACACATGATGCCGACGCAGAATCCCGCGAGCAACAAATGTGATTTATATCGCACTGGAATTCCTTTGCGTCCTTCGCGTCCCTTGCGGTTCAATCTGTCGTAACCTTACACCGTGCGGTCGCGAATAGTGCGTCCGCCGTCGACCGTGACTATTGTGCCGCTTACGTACGAAGCGCGCGCGGAGGCCATGAACACGATCACATCCGCCAGTTCGTCGACCGTGGCGAGGCGGCCAAGCGGCGCGCTCTTGGTCAATTCGCGCCAGCGGCTGCTGTCGCCCAATTTCGTTTGCGCCAGATTTTCGATACGCGCACGCGAGCGCTCGGTTTCAGTGGCGCCTGGATTCACGCCCAGCACGCGCACGCCGTAGTCGACGCTCTCACCGCCCAGCGCCCGTGAAAACGCCATCAGCGCGGCATTGCCCGCCGTGCCTGCTATGTATACCGGGGCCGGCCGCTCGCCCGCAGTGCCGATCACGTTGACGATGACGCCCTTTTTGCGTTCGCGCATGCGCGCGTAAATGGCACGCGTGAGGTTGATATAGCCGAACACTTTGAGGTCCCAGGCTTCGCGCCAGCGCTTCTCATCCACCGCCAGCAAATCGCCCTGCGGAATCGCGCCCGCGTTGTTGACCAGTATGTCGACGTCACCGCATGCGGCAACCAGGCTGTCGGCGCTTTCACTGCGCGACAGGTCGACGGGGTGACAGGTGATTTTGACTTTACTTTCTTTGGCAATCTTCGCGCGCGCTGCTTCGAGGTCCTCCGCTTTGCGCGATGCCAGGTGCACGTTGCAGCCTTCCAGCGCGAAATGCCGCGCCACCGCAAACCCGATTCCGCGCGACGCTCCCGTCACCAGCGCGGTCATGCCTTTTAATTCCAAATCCATGTCTCAATTCCCCATTTAATTCAAAAAATGAACCGCAAAGGATGCGAAGGCCGCAAAGGAAGGCGAAAGAAAACTCAAAATATGAAAGCTGGCGCTACATGAAGTTAATCATGTAATCCCGTATACCAGTTCAATTTACTCTTGGTTAGCTCTTTGCCGGTTTTCCTTCACGTCCTTTGCGTCCTTCGCGGTGAAAGATTTTTTGTTGCATTACTCGGTGACTATGCCCGCCGACTTGGCGATGCGCATGTTCTGTGCGACTTCGTTGCGGATGAAAGCGCCGAACTCCTCCGGCGTGCTGGTGCTCGGTTCGAGCCCCTGCTTGCGCAACGCGTCGCTCATTTCCGGTGTATTGACGATGGAGCCGATCACCGCGTTGAGGCGCGTAACGATTTCACGCGGCGTGCCCGCCGGCACCAGCATGCCGTACCAGCCCGAACGGTCAAAACCTTTGAGTCCGGATTCGTCGAGCGTCGGAATCGTGGGCATGATGACCCAGCGTTTGCCGATGCTGACGGCAAGCGGCCGCACTTTGCCAACCTGCAGCAGCGGTTGCGCGGCGGGGTAGCTGGCGAAAATCATATCGGCCTGACCGACCGCGGTCGCAACGACGCCGTCGGACACGCCTTTATAGGGAATATGCATGAGTTTGATGTGCGCCATGGAACTGAAAATCTCAGTGGTGATGTGCGCCGAGCTGCCGATGCCCGACGATGCGTAATTGAGCTTGTCGGGGTGGGCGCGCGCCAGCGCAATCAATTCCCTGGCAGTGCGCGCTGGCACTGACGGATTCACGACCACCACCCAGGGCCCCAGCACGATGCGCGAGACGGGAATGAAATCACGCTCCAGATCGTACGGCAGCTTGCGGCGCAGCGCAGGCTGCACGGCGTCGGCGGCCGGCATCAACAGCAACGCATAGCCGTCGGGCGCGGCCTTCGCGACATACTCCGTGGCAATCGCACCGCCGCTGCCGAGACGGTTCTCGATGACGATCGGCTGCCCGAGTATGGCGGTAAGCTTGGGCGCCAGCATGCGCGCCGTCACGTCGGAGGCGCCGCCCGCCGCAAAACCGACGATCACCTTGATGGGTTTAGCGGGATAGGCCGGCACCTGGGCGAGCATGGGCGAGGACGCCAGGCCAAGGCAGGTAGCGACGCCCAGACGCAATGACCATTGATTTCGGCGCATGCTACTACTTTCCCTTGGCATCCTGCTCGTTGAAAAACTGCTGCGCCACGCGGAAGCTGTCGAGCGCCGCCGGGATTCCGCAATAGATCGCGGTCTGCATCAGCACTTCCTGCACGTCGTCACGCGAAACGCCGACATTCTCCGCCGCGTTTAGGTAAATCTTGACTTCCTCCATGCGGCCCAGCGCCGTCAGCACGCCAATGTTGAGCAGCGCGCGCGTGCGGCGGTCGAGTCCCGGCCGGCTCCACAGCGTGCCCCAGACGTATTCCGCGATCAGCTCCTGGAACGGCCGGTTGAAATCGGTGGTCGTCTTCGCCGCGGCGTCGACGTATTTGTCGCCCAGCACTTCGCGGCGCACTTTTTGTCCTTTTTCGTACAGTTCCTTGTTCACTTGCATCTCCTTGCTGTGGTTAATCGAATTGATGCGCGCGATGCACTACTCGGCCTGGATCCCAACCGCCTTGATGACCTTGCCCCATTTGACGACTTCAGTGGCTATGTATTTGCCGAACTCGGCTGAAGAATTACCGAGCGGCTCCGCGCCCAGCCCTGCGAAGCGCTCGTTCACGTCGGGTTCGCGCAGGATCGCGTTGATGGTCTGGTTCAGTTTGGCGACTATGGCCGGCGGCGTGCGCGCCGGCAGCAGCACGCCGTACCACAGACTGCTTTCGTAGCCGGGCACGCCGGATTCCGCGACAGTCGGCAAGTCCTGAATGGCGGGCGACCGTTTGGCGGTGGATATCGCAATCGCGCGCAGCCGTCCGGCTTTGACATGCGGCAGAGAGCTCGGCATCGGATCAAATACGAGCTGTACCTGGCCCGCTAGCAAAGCCGGCATGGCCTGCCCGCTGCCTTTGAACGGCACGTGGACGACATTGATGCCCGCCATGGATTTCAGCAGCTCCATCGCCATGTGGCTGGAGCTTCCGCTGCCCGATGACGAATAGTTCAGCTCGCCCGGCCGCGCCTTGGCGAGGGCAAGCAACTCCTTCAGCGTCGCCGCTTTTACGCCCGGATGCACGACGAGCAGTTGCGGCATCGAAACCGTTTGCGAGACCGGCGCGAAATCGCGCAGGGAATCGTAATCGAGTTTTTTGTACAGGCCCGGATTGATCGCCAGTATGCTGGTAGCGCCCGAGAGCAGCGTGTAGCCGTCGGGCGGCGCCTTGGCGACTATGCCGGCGGCGATCGTGCCGCTCGCACCCGCGCGGTTGTCGATGATCACCGGCTGGCCCAGGTGCTCGCTCAGTTTCTGGCCGATGATGCGCGATGTGATGTCGGACGCGCCGCCGGCCGTAAAGCCGACCACGTATCGGATCGGTTTGGCGGGATAGCCTTGCGCATGCGCGAGCGATGCGACCGCGCATGCAATAAAAATACAGGGCAATGACCAGTGAATATGCATGATTTCCTCAATATCGCGTAGCGCAGGCGACTTGCCTGCATTCGCTATATGCATGATTTCCTCAATATCGCGTAGCGCAGGCGACTTGCCTGCATTCGCTATGCAGGCGAATCCCCTGCGCTCTCATTATTTTGCAATCCGTTTTCAAGGCGACGGCGCCGCCGCCAACCGCGCCAGCACCGCGGCATCGCCCGCTTTGGTTATGTTCCAGCAGTTTTCGATCAGTTGCGAGATCGCGGCGGTCGGCAAGACAGGCGCGGCAAGACCGCGGAATTTCGTTTCGATGTCAGCGTCCGACATCGGGCGCTGCGTGCTGCCTACCGCGTAGTCTACATGATGATGCAGCGACTTTCCGTCGACGAACTCGATGACGACATCCGCTTCGTCGCCGCGTATCGCGGCATCCGCGGTGGCGACGACTTTTCCGCGCAGCGCAATGACTTCGGCGTCCGACACGCACGGCATCGCGTATTCCAGCTCCGTCATGCGGCCTTTGATCAATGCAGCCGCCGCGGAGTGATAGACGCTCAATTTCGCTTCAGAAGTCGTCGCCGGCGTTTTGCGTCCGCACAATTCGAGCACCAGCGGATTGACGCGCAAGGCAATGCGGCTGATGCCGATTATAGAAATTTCGTGCGCCGCTTTGAGCGTAATACAGCCGTCGATCACCGGGTGGATCACCACGCCGCACGGAAAAGGCTTGTACGTGTTCTGCGAAACCTCGAACGTCGTGCCGAGGCCGTCGGTGATCGCCGCGAGATTGGGCGCGTCGCCCAGCACGTTCGCGAACCCGCGCGGCGCCTCGATGGCCTGGTTGGAACTGGTAAAACCCTTGTGCGCGAGCAAGGCCGCGCTCAACCCGTTCTGTGCCGCGCGTCCACCGTGGAGATTCTTGCACATCGTGCCGAACATCTCGCGCAGGCCCGCCGCTTGCGTCGCCGCGATGCCGAGTGCCCATGTCATGCGCTGCTCATCGAGCCCCAGCAATTTGCCGGCGGCCGCGGCGGCGCCGAATGTGCCGGCCGTGCCGGTAATGTGCCAGCCACGCGCGTAGTGCCACGGATAAACCACAAGACCCACGCGGCACGCCACTTCGATGCCGAGCAGGAATGCATGCAGAAAATCGCGGCCTGAAACCGGCGTGCGCTCCGCCAGCGCCAGCACCGCCGGACCGACCACGCCGCCCGCGTGTATCACCGTCTTCAGATGAGTGTCGCTGAAACCGAGCGCGTCGCCGCTGATGCCGTTCATCAATGCGGCAAGCAGAATATCGACCCGCTCCTTCCTGCCGATGATGCCCGCCTCGCGAGGGCCTGAAAATTCGTTGAACGTCGCCAGCGCGCATTCAAGCGCTTCGTGCCGGCTGCCGCCGAGCGAGCAGCCTATCCAGTGCAGCAGCGCACGCTGCGCCTCGTGGACGACCGTGTCCGGTATATCGCCGGGCCGCGACTCGACGATAAATCGCGCCAGCGTGCGCGTTACCTGCGCTGTTTCGTTCGTTACTTGGCTCATGGCAGAGGGAAAATGTTTACGATTTCTTGGGTGCTTACGGCGCGCGCGGGACTGCACAGCGCGGGTAATGCGGAAGTTTTATTTGCCCGGATTGTAACCCGCCTCAGTCTGGAGCGCGCACCAGGAAAATGGTAATATTCGCCCCCCGTAAGCAGCATGTCTCACGCGGGTCGTTAGCTCAGCGGTAGAGCACTGCCTTCACACGGCAGGGGCCACTGGTTCGATCCCAGTACGACCCACCATAAAATCAATAAGTTACGTGACTCGTCAAAATCTATACGGACGTTTTTACGGACTTTCCGCATTATTCTTGCCCCTGATCGCGCTCTGCGTCCGCAGCCCATAACACGCGTATGCGGGCGAGATTAGCCGCCGTTGGCGTTCCTCGCCAGATGCGCCGCGCTCGACCTAGCAGGATCGCCGTCCCTTACTTCCCGGCTTGCGTCTATCCGTTCGTAATTCCCCTCGCCGTATCGCTCGCGGGCGTTCTCGGCTGTCAGGCGGTAGCGGGTCTGCCGCCATTTGCCGGTGATCGGGTTGCGCACATTGAATAGATAGAGTTCACGCGTTGGCATTAGGGAATTTTACGCAGGTTTGCGCGCCTCGCGTTGCTGGCCGATGCTAGCGGCCATAAAGGGGGTGCCTGAGCCGCCCTGCCCTCAGACTAGCGCCGCATCCTGCCAAGAGAAAAATACGACCTTCTGCCCAGGCTTAACGCCCTCGCGCTTAATCGCCGCGGTCTCGCTCTCGCCGCACTCGCGCCAGATATAAACCACCGGGGGCGCTTTCCTCGCTTCGAGCGCCTCTAGTCGGCTTTTGATGGTTTGGAGGGTCACGGTACTTATCTGGCGACTGACATGCCGCACAAAATACAAGATCTAAAGATACTAAGACTCATGATTTAATCGGTCCTGGCAACACGGAAACCGTTGTCCTTGTACCGGAGCGCAGCGGTGCTCCCGCCGCGGTTCGCGGATCGCAGGTTCCGCGGACCGAAGGCCCAGGAACCGCCCCGCACCACCCGCTGGGAACAGTCGCCGCAAGTCCAAGCACTACCGTCGGTAGGCGCGCTGCCGTAATTTTCGTTATAGCAGTCTGCAGTCCACTCCCATACGTTTCCAAGCATGTCATGAAGACCGAATGCATTCGGCAGTTTCTCGCCCACAGGGTGGGTCTTCCCGCCTGAGTTATCCGCAAACCAAGCGTAGCGGCCTGCTTTTTTCGGATCATTGCCAAATGAATAAGCAGTTTGACTGCCAGCACGCGCCGCATATTCCCACTCAGACTCTGATAAGAGCCGGTAGGTCTTCCCGGTTACTTTCCCGAGCCACCGAAGGTATAACTGAATATCATCCCAAGACACATTGATGACGGGGCGGCCACCGCGCCCCCATCCTGCATCGTCGGGTTTATGTGTAGTGCCGCCATCTTTTACGCAGGCATCCCATTGGTCAAATGTAACTGGATACCTGCCTACCGCTAATCCAGAGGGAATCTGAATTGTGTGCTTCGAACTTTGATTATTCTCGTGTCCAACCTCGTCTTGCGGAGAGCCCATCACAAACATCGCACTTGGCAACACGATCATTTGCGGGGCACTGGGGTAATCCGTGAATGCCATATACGCGTTATTAATCCCGTAATTCAGCTGCGATGACGGGACATGCATAAAGATGGGGCTTGTGCCATGACCACGCGCTGGCAACTCAATATCAATTTCAATTGAAAGAATGTCATCCACCTGAATTGAGAACTCCTCGGCGAAGAGGGAGAGATCCTCATCCGAGTAATACAAAGCGAGTCCAGCGAGCATTATTCCCGCCAAGCCTGAAAACATTTTTTGTTGCCGTATTAAACCGTCCAAGACGACAGAAATATCTGCCTTCTCATCCTTGAAAGATATGCAGTAAAGGGCCCACTGAGCGAAAAGAGTATCAATGAAACGAGCGCCATCTCTGGTATAGAACTCAAAAATTATGGGAGCAATTATTTCAGCTTGTGCATTTTCTGTTGAATTTCCCAGAACAGTGTTTCCAGACGCTTCAACAGCCTTAAAAGACGGGGTCAGCTTTCCTGCCTCTTTCGCAACCAATGCCGCGATCAACCTCAGCACTCTTTCATCAATTCCGCGCTCGGGGATAATCTGCGCGGCGATTAACAGGTTGCGTAAATCCGTATCAATATCCCGGATAAATTGCTCAAAAGTCTGGCCTCTTGGCGCTGACAATCCTGCGGTGGGTGAAGGCCCATCAGAAGTGGCGGGAAAGTAGAGTTCACAATCGGGTGAACCGCCCTTGTGGTGGGCGAACATATGCGTTTCATGCGGAATTCTTCTAACCCGCTTGAATACTTTTTCTTTGCAAACAGGACAGACCAATTTCAGGGCCTTCGCCTGCGCGTAGCTAACCTTAACGGCTTCGTATGTCTTACCTGTCGAGAGGCTAGTGGCGAATTCCATAAGATTAAAGGTATCTACGGCTCACAAGAGGGGAAGTCTCAGCAACTGCCCAGGTTCCACGAACGAAACAATAATCACCAGTAGCTCGCCGGGCAGCTCGACGCCCTCGCGCTGGATGGCCCACTTCACCGTCACCGACTGGATATACGCCCCGAATTCCCCCTATTCGGCCTTGACCCTGGCATCCCGCACGACCGCTCCCCATCGTTGATATTCGTCCTTGACGTAGCGCGTCATCTCCTCGGGCGAGTTGGTTTTCGCTTCAATCCCCGCCGTCAGAAGCTTTTCCTTTATGTCCGCAATGCCGAGAATGCGCGCAAGTTCAGCATTGAGCTTGTTAACGATGTCTTTAGGCGTATTCGCGGGGGCGGATATCGCATACCAGCCACGCGCGTCGAATTCGGGAAATCCAGACTCAACGGATGTCGGTACATCAGGCAAAACAGCCAACCGCGTAGGACCGGCGATTGCAATGGCTCTCAGCTTTCCCGCTCTTACCATGGGGATCGATGTGGGTGGGCTCGCGATCATCATATCAACGTTCCCTGCCACGACATCCACCATTGCCGGTCCGCCGCCTTTGTAAGGCACGTAGAGAATCCTGGCCCCACTAAGTTTCTTGAACAGCTCCCCGCCCAAATGTCCGGACGCGGTTCCTGACGCGAAAGACAGCAGGTCAGGCTTTTTGCGCGCAAGCACCGCAAGCTCTTGAAGATTGCGCACTGGCACACGTGGATTGACCACAACGAGTTGCGGCTGGATGGTAGTAAGCGAAATATGCGAAAAATCCCTCACCGGATCAAATCCGGTCTCTTTGTATATCCACGGATTGATCGAAAATATACCGCTCTGTGCCAGCAAAATTGTATAACCATCGGGCGGCGATTTGGCCACCAGCGCCGCGCCAAGATTGCCCTGGGCACCCGATCTGTTATCAGCGACGATCTGCTGCCCAAGACCGTTCGTCAGCTCCTGGGTTAAAGTGCGCGCGAGCAAATCCGTTCCCCCTCCCGGAGGAAACGGCACCACGAGACGAATCGGCCTCGATGGATAATTCTGGGCAACGGAATAACCCATGTGCGTGCATAAGAGTGCTGCAATCACAATACGCGCGATCATACTCAACCTCCGGCAGCAAACGGAATCATTAAATCTCGGCATGAATTCAGGGTCTCAAGACGATGCAGGCTGTCGAGAGGCTAGTGGCGAATTCCATAAGATTAACGGTATCTACGGCTCACAATAGGGGAAGTTGTTCCCGCCGATTCAAATTTGATCAGTTGGCAGGTTATACCGATCTGCTATTGACCACCACCGTAATCTACAGACGCTGGTCAATGCGCAATCGGCACGCGTAACTTTGGGGTCTTGAAATATCAGTTTTCTCATTTGGCGATTCTCGTCTGATTGATCACCTTGCTCACCGTCGTGTAATGCAACCCCAGATGACTGCCGATTTCCGATAACGTATATCCGTGCTTTAGATGCGCCACCCGTATCGCGGT
>CANJHY010000141.1:0-12639 GCA_947474275.1 Betaproteobacteria bacterium | reverse complement strand
GTCATATTTCTGCATGAACAGGGCCGCATTGCTTGCGTAGCTGGTAGACGTAACCATCATGGTGTATCCATCAGGCGCAGATCGAACAAGCGCTTCATGACCAATACTGCCCCCGCCCCCCGCCCGGTTGTCCACAATAACCGGCTTACCAAACGATTCTGTCAAGTATTGGGCTATAGGACGGGCAACAATATCTGTCCCCCCACCCGGGGCAAATGGAACGATTAATCGAATGGGGCGATCCGGATAGGGGGACTCAGCTGCATAAACAGTAGGATTCGCCGCTGCGAGCGCAAATAGCGAAAAGGCAATTGAATATCGAATTTTCATCACTCCTCCTAATTACTCACCGAAGTAAGAACCTGCAGCCCTCTTCTATGGAAGGCTCGCGCACTTGCAGCAATCTTGCTTCAATAGCAAATGTATAGTCAAATACTAATAAGTACTACTTTGATTCGATATTCGACCTAATGCTTAAACGGATACGCTACTTTGTGACTGTCGCTCGCACCTGCCATTTCGGCCGGGCTGCCCGAGAATTGGACATTTCACAGCCTCCGCTCAGCCAACAAATCCGCTTACTTGAACGCGAGCTTGGGATATCCCTCTTCGTTAGATCGACCCGAAGAGTTGAGTTAACTGACGCCGGGAAAACATTGTATGAATCAGCACGACACACGGTTGAAGACCTGGAAGGCGCTATAGCTCGGGCGCAACGAGTGCATCAGGGAACAGCCGGGCATCTGCGCATAGGATTTGTGTCGACATCAACGTTCAAGCTGCTTTCCGACACGATTAGTGCATTCCGCAACCGTTTTCCGGATGCAACGCTGGAACTGTTTCATATGACATCGCTCCAGCAGGCGGAAGCACTTAAGAAAGAACAAATCGATGTCGGATTTCTTCGTTCCCCCCCTAGCGATGCCTCTTCAATCATGGTGCATCGAGAGCCGCTGGTGTTGGCACTACCGCCAAATCACAAATTGGCACGAAAACGAAAAATTAGTCTGGGAGCATTACGCAATGAGCCATTCATAATGTGGGACCGAAAACAAACCACCGGAATCGCTGAGCAGGTACTCGATTTGTGCAGATCTCACGGATTTGAAGCGAATATTATTCTTGAGGTAACTAACCCTGCGGCAATGTTAAGTCTGGTCGCCAGCAATATGGGGGTAGCTGTGGTGCCGGCCTCAGCCACGCATTTACTGCGTCAAGATGCTCTAATATTTAAGGCAATTGATGACCCCAAGGCCTTTTCAGGCTTGTCATTGATTTGGCGTAAGGACCAAGCCTCAAAGCTTGCAACACAGTTTATTAGCTTGGTTTCGGAACTGGCGAAATAACCATGATATCCCGGCAGCCAGGTTCCAGTCCGGGGTTTCGATCATCAAATGGTAGTGGTTGCCCGGCAGGCAATAAGCGTGGCAGAGCCAATTGAAACGCGCCTCAACTCGCTCCAGGACATCAAGGAACATCTCATAGTCGGCACTCTCCTTATAGATCGCCGAGCGCGCATTGCCCTGACGATATTCAGGCCTCGCCGGGTCCTGCGGAATCACTCCGAACGCGAACTTGGCGAGGGAAAAACCTGAGCTTGCCACAACTACCTGCACCATAAGGCGCATCATCCTGGCACGACCTATTCTTCCGCTTGTATGGCTAAGACTTGGTTGTATGGCACACTGTTGAAAAAAAGGAGACTGTCCGTGGCTGAAAGACTTCGTGAAGTTATTGCGCCAAGCGTTAAAACACTTGTATTCGTCATACTCTGCATGGGACTCGCAACTGCATCTACGTCCACCCTAGCCCAGGTGTACCCGTCCCGCTTAATCCGGATAGTCGTTGCCTTTTCACCAGGTGGCGTGCCCGACATCCTCGCACGCGTTTTAGCGAAAGAAATGCAGGGAAGTCTCGGTCAGTCGGTGGTGGTGGACAACCGTCCAGGCGGCGGCGGGGTGATCGGTGCCGATGCAGTCGCAAAAGCGCCGACCGATGGCTACACCCTCCTGATGGGCTCGACAGCGCTGGCTATTGCGCCGGCTTTGTATTCGAAATTTCCCTATGACCCTCGCAAGGATCTGACCCCCGTTTCGGCGGTCGCCAAATCCGGCAATGTATTGCTCGTGCATCCCGGGTTACCCGTTAAGGACGTCAAAGATCTGATCAAGTTGGCAAAAAGCCGGCCTGGCGAAATGAACTTCGGGTCCGCTGGCAACGGCTCCTCCAATCATCTGTCCAGCGCAATGCTCAATCAGCTGGCCGGGATCAAGGTAAGCCACGTGCCCTACAAAGGGGATGCGCCGGCCCTGACCGATGTCGCAGCAGGTCAGATCGAAATGATGTTTGCATCAGTCCCACTCGCCATGGCGTACGCAAAATCAGGGAAAGTCAAAATGCTCGCAGTAACCACGCCGCAGCGACTGCGCTTGCTGCCCGAGGTGCCGACCTTGGCTGAGTCGGACGTCCCGCGCTATGAGTTCTCCACATGGTACGGCCTGTTCGCCACCGGTGGCACTGACTCCGCCATCGTTGACTTGCTCGCGCGCGAGACGAAAAAAGCATTCGACGTGGCAGAGGCAAGAACGCAGCTCACGAACTTGGGCGTCGAAGCGGCCCTCAGTTCACCTGCGGAGTTCCGCAAACTCGTCAATGACGATCTTGAAAGGTTCGCGAGAGTCGTCAAATCGATCGGGCTCTCGCTGGATTGAGCACGTAATCACCACACTTAATCGCGAGGTTACGGCGCCGGTCGGTTCGCCCGGCAGGCGGCGGTCGCTGCGACGTCCACCTTGCCGGCTCTCGCATCGATCACCACACCGTATGCACTCAATGCGTGTTCCACGGTAACTTTTTGTTGCCTGAAGTCCTCCAGCACTGCCGCCGGCTCGCGGCAATAGGGATCGCCGAAACCGCCCGAGGCGGCCATCTCACCGCGAAAAACATCCCCGCGCCGCAAGGTGCGCACGAACTTGGAAGGCGCGTTTTCCTCTTTGGCGGTCCCAGGATTAATCGTGGACCGGGATAGCGCGCCGGGCTTGCCGCCAAACAAACCCCAACACGGATTTAGATGGCGATCCGAGCGCAAATTCACCGTTGATTCTTCAGCGAGCACTCGATACTGCCGCACAATGCCGAGCGCCCCGCGATACTTACCCGCACCGCCGCTATCCGGAATGAATGCATATTGCTCGACGAGCACCGGATTCTCTGCTTCGATTAACTCGATCGGCACGTTGGCGAGATTGCCGATGCAATAAGGCCCGCCGTCCTGGCCGTCCCGATCGGGGCCACCGCCCTGCCCGGACACGTTATGAAATTCCAGGTGCAGGAACGCCTTGCGCGCCTTGCCTTCATACCCCGCAAACACGATCGCGAACTCGGATCCACCCGCACAAGCGGGGATCAAGTCCGGATAGAGCTGGGCGAGCGCGCCCAACACGACCGAGCGGACGCGGTAACCGCCCTGGCCGCGCGCGCCAAGCGCCGCCGGATACTGCACGTTAACGAAACTGCCGGGCGGCGCAATAATGGTTATCGCCTTGTAGAAGCCCGCATTGTTCGGAATGTCGGGGTCGATCACGCAACGCAATGAAGCGCAGGCGCACGACGCGGCATACGCTAAATTCGTGTGCAATGCGCCGCGACCCTGCGGCGAAGTCCCGGTGAAATCAACGATGAACTCCTCGCCTTTTTTCGTGATCTTGACGTGGAATTTAACCGGATCGCTGCCGGCGCCATCATCGTCGTTCCAGTCGGTAAACTCGCCGACGCCGTCCGGAAGCGCGGCAATTTTCGCGCGCGTGAGGCGCTCGGTGTAATCGATCAACTCCGTCATATAGGCCTTGATCACCGGGGCTCCGGCAGAGGCCACCAATTTCAACAACTCCTTTTCCGCGGTATTCAGCGCCGCCATTTGCGCGTAAACGTCGCCCATCATGCGCGCCGGCATACGCGTGTTGTGTTCGATTATGCGCAACAGGCTGGTGTTGGGCTTGCCAGCTTCATAGATCTTGCTGGGGGGAATCCGCAATCCCTCTTGAAAAATCTCGCTGCTATCGGCTGCATTGCCGCCGGGCACGCGGCCGCCAAGATCCGTATGGTGCAGGATCAGACACACCACGGCGATGCGCCGGCCATCGGCGAACACCGGTTTGAACATGAAGATGTCGTTGAGATGGCTGCACCCTGCGTACGGATCGTTGCTGGTCATGATGTCGCCGTCGGAAATGTCGTCGCCGAAGTAATCGAGACAACCCTTGAGTGCCGGCATCATCGCGCCGAGATGCCCCGGCACTGCCAACCCCTGCGCGACCAGCTGGCCTTCAGCGTCGCAGATCGTGGCCGAGAAATCCATCGTGTTTTTGATATTGGTTGAACGCGCAGTGCGCACGATCATGACGAGCATGCTGTCGCATATCGTGACCAGCGCATTTTTTATCAGCTCGCGCTTGATGGGATCAATCTTCATGAACGGCTCTCCTCGATTATTTCAATGACAACGTTGTTCCACGCATCGAGACGCGCGTTCCAGCCCGGCCGGACTACCGTTGTCGTATCGTATTCCTCGATAATCAACGGACCGAGGACAGGGACGGCGCTCAATGCAGTGCGCGCCAGCAAGCGGGTTTCGAGCCAGCCGTGCTCAGGACCGAAGTACGCACGCCGGATGCCGGCCTTAACGCTCGACTCATGCGCGCGGGACACGCAGCGCGGGACGCGCGACGCACTCGGGATGCCGCGACCCACGACTTTGAGAGACACAAATTGCACCGGTTCGCGGTCGGAGCGGTACCCGTAGGTCTGCTGGTGAAGCTCGCCGTACTTCTCCAGGAGATCGCTTATCATCGAGTCGGTCACCGGAAATTGCGGAAACCGGATGCTCAATGGTGACGTCTGGCCAACGTATTTCACGTCGGCGAACAGGGATACCTCGCGCGCCTCGTCCGCCTTGTAACCTTCCGAAACGAGCAATTCCACGGCCTGCCGCACCAATCCATCGACCGCGCCGTTGACATCCGCCGGGCTGGTGGCGTCGAGCCGCCGGAAAAACGACGTGATGAACTGGTGCTCCACGTCCGCGAACAGCATGCCGAGCGCACTGAAGAGCCCCGCAACGGGCGGCACGATGATGCGCCCGACACGCAAACTTTCCGCCAGGTTGGCCGCATGCACGCCGCCATTGCCGCCAATCGCAAGTAAGCTGAAATGCGCGGGATCCCGCCCGCGCTCCGAGGTGACCGCCTGCAAGGCGCGCATCATATTGGCGTTCGCAATGAGGTGTATTCCATACGCGGTGTCGACGGTGGACAGATGAAGCCGGTCTGCAAGTGCTGCAACTGCGGCCTCAGCCTTGGCATAATTCAGTTTAAGATCGCCACCCACCAGCGCATTTGGATTCAGGTACCCGAGCAGCAGGTTGGCATCCGTGACGGTCGCTTGCTCGCCGCCTCGATCGTAACAAATCGGTCCCGGCTCGGCGCCTGCGCTACGCGGTCCGACCAGAATGCCGCCGGCAGCATCTATGGCCGCGATGCTGCCGCCGCCCGCACCCACCTCCGCAATGTCGATGGTCGGCACCTGGACGATGAAGCCGGCACCTTTGATCATGCGCGCGCCAAGCGAAGCCGAGCCCCCTACTTCGGTATCGGGTGCCAATATCAGTTCATTAGCCTGTACGATGCAAGCCTTGGCCGTTGTACCGCCCATATCGAATACGATCAGGTCGCCCAAATCGAGGTGACTGCCAAGACGCTGGGCACCCAAGGCGCCGGCCGCGGGCCCGGACTCGATAATGAATATCGGCATCGTAGCCACAAGCGGGCCGGGCAATACACCGCCGTTGGACTGCATGATCATCAAAGGCGCATCGATCTTGAGCCGCGCCAGGCGCCGGGCCAGCGATGTGACGTAGTGTTCGACCACCGGCCTGAGATAGGCGTTGACGACCGTTGTACTGGTGCGCTCGTATTCGCCGATTTGCGGTACCAGCTGGCTGGACGCAGAGACTGCGACCCGCGGCAGGCGCGCCGCGAGATAGCGCACTGCCGCCACTTCATTGGCGGGATTAATATGCGCGTTGATGAAACACACTGCGATCGCCTCGACCTTTTCATGCTCGATGGCGGCGGCGATCGCCTCAAGCTCGGTCTCGTTCATCGGCTGGAGAATGTTGCCATTCGCATCGCAGCGCTCAGTCACTTCAAAGCGAAGCCGTCGCTCAACCAGCGGTTCCGGCTTGCGGAATTTCAGGTCATACAGGCGCGGAGAGCGAAAGCGCCCGAGTTCGAGCACATCGCGAAATCCGCGGGTGGTGATGAGCGCCACCGCTGCGCCGCGGCGTTCGATAATCGCGTTGGTTGCGATGGTGGTCCCATGCGCAAGTTCGACGATCTGGCTGCCGCTGACGCCGGCGGTACGCATAAGATCCGCCACGCCCTCTTCGATTGCGACACTGTAATCGGCTGGGGTCGACAACAATTTCTTGCTGTAGAGTTCGCCGTCCACGCCCAGCAGCACGATGTCCGTAAAGGTGCCGCCGATGTCTATGCCAAGACTGAAATTGCTCATCGAAAATGTTCCATCAGTAAAGATTCAATAGTGCAGGTCGTGGGGTCGCCAACCGATCCGCACGGCTTATTGACATTGGGTTTGGGTCAGGCGCGCCGTGCAGAGAGCTGCGCCCGCTCGAGCAGATTGCGATTCACTACACCTGCGGAGTCACGACAAGAAGCCGACCTTTCGATTACGCGGCCCTTAGTCGACCTGCAGCCCCAACTCGCGCACCGTGCGGCCCCAGAGGTCTTGCTGATCCCTGATGAAGGCACGCAGCTCATCCGGTGAGCTGGTTGCGGACTCGAATGCTGCGCGTCCGAGCCGCTCCCGCACATCGGGCTTCACCAGCGTTGCATTCAGCTCACGATTGATCCGCTCTATCAAGCCGGCGGGCATTTTCGCCGGGCCCACCAGCGCTGCCCAGGACAGGCTGGGAAAGCTTTTGATGCCGGACTCGGCGAGGGTCGGCACATCAGGCCACCCCTCGGAACGCGCGCTGTTGGTTATGGCAAGCGCGCGCAGCTTGCCTTCTTTGACAAACGGCAGCGATGTTGACTGCGTCGCAATCAGGAGCTGTACCCGGCCGGCGATCAGATCGATGAGCGCCGCAGGGTCGCCTTTGTACGGCACGTGCACGAGGTCGATGCCCGCGATCTTCATCAGGTTGACTGTGGCAATTAACTGGAAAGTCGCGCCGCTGCCGTAATTCAGCTTGCCAGGGTTGGCGCGGGCATGAATGAAGAATTCCTGCAGAGTTTTCGCCGGCACATCAGGATGCACCAGCACCGCGTGCAGGTAACGGCCGATCAACCCGATCGGCGTGAAATCAGCGACCGGATCGTAAGGCGGCGTTTTGCGCATAGCCGGCACTGCCGCCAGCGGACTATTGGTGGCGAAAAACAGCGTGTAGCCATCGGGCGCTGCGCGCATCACCTCGGCGGCAGAAATAGCGCCGTCGGCGCCCGGCTTGTTGTCCACCACCACCGTCTGGCCGAAACTCGCACTCATGGATTGCGCGATAACGCGCGCAACGGTGTCGGTCGCGGATGCGGCGGGGAGCGGCAGTATCATGCGGACCTGCCGGGCCGGATATTGCGCGGCGACAGGGAACGCAACGGCTGCAAGTGCAGCAACTTTGGCAAAGATAACTACGAAGTTACGCAAGCTATGCAACATTGTTCTTCCTCCGGTGACCCGCGTCGTTCAACATTTATTTTCAAGTTTGGCGCTTTTTAGCGATTCTGCATGGCGCGCTGAAACAAGCTCAGGATATGCAACAAAGCGTTCCAGGCTTTTGTGGATTATGAACAGGCGATAGCTTACTTCGCCAGGGCAACTTCGGAAGTCTGCGGCAAATCGCCTTCTTCCTTCAGCATGCGCAATGTCTTCTGCCACGCCGCGAGCGTCAAGTCGACATCCGCCTGGGTGTGCGCCGAGGAAACGATGCCGCCGCGCCAGCTTTTCAGGTCGATTCCGTATACCAACATGGCCAGCCGCATCTTGGACAGCAGGGGCTCGCGCTTGTCGCCCCCGAACCACTCGATGGGTGCGGCGTTCGCGTCGAACGTGGTTGGGCGTATCGGGTGGTTGCCCGGATTGGTGAAAAAATTGTAGAACGAGTGTACGCCGTACACCGCCCACGGCACACCTTCTTCTTCCAGGATTGTATTCATGCCCGTGCGCAGTTTGGCGGCGGTCGCGCTCGCGCGCGCGCACGCATCCGTATCCCTGATTATGCTGAGCGTGGCAATCCCCGCGGCCGCCGACATCGGATGCGCGTTGTGCGTACCCTCGTGCGCGACGCGTTCGTGGCCCGCGCTGGAGGACGCCTCGTGATCGAGCCAGTCGAGCACCTTTCTGCTGCCGGCGACGGCACCACCCGGCATGCCGCCGGCGACGATTTTGGCGAGCGTCGTCAAATCGGGCGTGACGCCGTACAGCGCCTGGGCGCCTCCTGGCGCAACTCGAAAACCCGTCACCACCTCATCAAACATCAAGAGCACGCCATGCCGGCGCGTGATCTCACGCAACTCGCGCAATACCGCCGGCGACGTCGGTATGGCGCCGGAACTCGCGCCGACTGGTTCGATCATGACGGCGGCCACGTCTTTATGTTGCGCAAGGACGCGCTCCACAGCTGCAAGATCGTTAGGCTTGACCAGAATGACATTCGCAGCAACGTCCGGCAATACGCCTGCGGTCGGCGTGCCATCAAGGTGCTCCTTCACGCCAAACGCAACGTGGTCGTGCCAGCCGTGGAAGTGACTGACAAAGCGCACAATCTTGCCTTTCCCCGTCGAAGCGCGTGCGAGCCGCACAGCCATCATCGTGGCCTCGGTTCCTGAGGAGGTGAAGCGCACGCGCTCCGCCGATGGGATCAGTTGCTGGATTAAGCGCGCCCACTCATTTTGCAATTCGTGCCCCGCCGCAAAGTGCATGCCCTTGTTGAGTTGCGCCTGGACCGCCGCCACCACTTTGGGATGCTGATGGCCAAGCATCAGGGCGCCGTGCCCTCCGTAGTAATCTACGTACTCGTTGCCGTCGATGTCCCACTTCCGCGAACCCGCAGCGTGATCGACGTATAAACCGTACGGCCACGTGCGCCTGGAGTCATGCACGATACCGCTGGGAAACGACCCGCGTGCCTCTTCGTGGCGCTGGGATGAGCGCGGCGTGCGTTCGAGATATTCGCCCAAAATCCGGGATTCACGCGCAGCTTTGGCATTCATCGTGCAATTCTCCTGTATCAAAATTCTGTTTGTTTACGCTGAAGATTTTTTGCATTTAACGGTGTTGAGTGTATCAGCGAAATTTGCCGGCCGCCGCGATGGAAGCATCGGTACACGACACTTATGCGCGATGAATTTAATCTGCGGTTATCCCCGCATCACGTATTACCTTGCTCCATTTCGCCATCTCGTCACGCAGGAACACGGCAAACTCGCTAGGCGAACTGCCCACCGGATCGAGACCCTGCGTCGCAAAATTCACACGGACTTCCGGCGTCTGCAAAACCGCCGCCACATCACGCTGAAACGCGGCGACAATCGCAGCCGGCGTGCCGACGCGCGTAACCAGCCCGCCCCACTGCGTGACTTCATAACCGGGCAATCCCGATTCCGCTATTGTCGGCAGTAGCGGAAACAGCGCGGACCGCTGCGCACTGCTGACCGCGAGCGGACTGAGTTTGCCGGTCCGGATGAAGGTCATGACGGACGGCATGTTCGGAAACATGATCTGCACCTGTCCCGCGATCAGGTCGACGAGGGCGGGCGGCTGCCCCTTGTATGGCACGTGCACGATCTGCGTGCTGGTGCCCGCCTTGAACAGTTCGGCCGCGAGATGCGCCGACGCGCCAATGCCGGACGATGCGTAATTCAGGTGCTGGGGCCGGCTTTTTGCAAGCGCGACCAGTTCCTGCACCGTTTTCGCGGGAACGCCAGGATTCACGACCAGCACAAGCGGAGACGTGGAAACGAGAGTGATGGGCGAAAAATCGCGCACCGCGTCATATAGCGGCTTGCGGGCCAAGCTAGGATAAGTCGTAAACGTGGCCGGAATCAGGACGACCGTGTGGCCGTCGGCGGTAGCCCGCGCCGCGAGTTCGATGCCCAGATTACCTGCAGCGCCGGCACGATTGTCGACCACCACCTGTTGCGACCACATCTCGGCCAGCCTCTGACCAATGGCTCTCGATACGATGTCAGCCGCGCCGCCCGCCGGGAATGGCACGATCCAGCGCACGGGTTTGGACGGAAAGCCGACCGCACCCTGGCGCGAAGTTGGCTGCGCGGCGGCCGCCGCCGACGCAAATAACGCGCATACAACCGCCAATATCGGCGCGCAGGCGCAGGCGCGTGCTCCCGAAAAGTGGCAAGCAGATTCCGACCGCTTCATATGCTCACGCTGATGTCCGCGCCTATTGGCTTTTGCGCACGCTCTCTGCGCTCAGGCACCGGGCTGATTGCGTGGCTCACCGCATTGCCTGTTTTACCTAACACGATGTTGGCGCGAAAGGCGTCGCTGCTCTGCGGAAAATCAAGCCGGAAATGCCCGCCCCTGCTCTCCTTGCGCTGCAATGCGGCCGTTCCAAGCAGTCGGGCGACCTGCACGAGATTCAGCGTCTCCAGCGACTGGCGCAGGCCGTCGAAGCGCTCCCGTATCGAACTCCCGGTAACCGGAACCGCATAAAACTTGTGCTCGAGCTCATTAAGACGCCGCAGAGCGGCTTCGATCCGGTCCGCGCGGCGCACCTGGCCTAGCGAGTTCAGGACCAGTTGCTGCACTTCGGAGCGCCAGGCATCGGCACACACTTCACCCTCGCGCGAAATCCAATCATCGAGACGCGCAACCTCGGCACGCCAGTCACCTGCTTTGCGCGGGGGCCCCGGCTGCAGCTTAGCCTCGCAGCCGGCCGCCATGCCTGCGCGATAACCGAACACATAGCTGTCGATCAGCGCGGCGCCGCCGAGCCGGTTGGCGCCATGGACCCCGCCCGCGGCCTCGCCGCCCGCATACAAGCCGGCGACATTGGTTCTACCCCATTCGTCGATGCGCAGGCCGCCGAGGTACGTATGGGGACAGCTCGTAACCTCAAGCAGGTCGCGCGACATGTCGACGCCGCCATTCCTGAATGTCTTGATGACGTCCGCCGAAGCGCCATGGTTGGCCGCTTCGAACACATGCCGGATATCGATGAAAACCGCGTTGTTGGCGGTGCCCCGGCCCTCGAATATTTCCATCGCGACTGCCCGGTTGATGCCCGAACGCGTCGAGCGTTCCATGCGCTCGCTATCGTAGCGGACCATAAAACGCTCGTAATTAGCATTGAGCAGATATCCACCCTCGTTCAGGAACCCGCTCGAATGCGGCGGGTATCCCGCGAGCTTCTGCGGCGCCGCGGTAATAAGCTGATAGTCGATGAACTCCATGTCGATGAGCTGCGCACCGGCGCGCCAACCCATGGCATAGCCGTCGCCCGTGATGGTCGGCGGCGAATCATTGAGCGCATGCAGTTGCGGAGCGCCCCCCGTCGTCATGACAACCGATTTGGCGTGTATCACGACCGGCGTGCCCTCGCGATACCGAAATCCCCACGCGCCGACAACGGTGCCTCCCTCTTTCAGTAAATCGACCAGCATGACGTGTTCGAGCGGCAGCACACCGAGCGCCTTCGTGCGGCGCGACAACGCACTCATCAGCGGCTTGCCCATCAGGCGGCCGCAATGCACGAGCCGGGCATGGCGGTGCGGAAACGCGCCCATTTTCTGGTCGAACCGGCCATCCTCAAGCCTGGCGAGCCCCAGGCCCCACGCCTCTAGTTCGAGCGTCCTGTCGATGGACTCGTTGCACATGATTTCCGCCAGCAGGGGATTGCTGAGGCCGTAGCTGCCCTTGAGCGTGTCTTCCAGAAAGATCCCGGGATTGTCGCTCGCATCGGAATGTCCGATCGCGATCGAATGTCCACCCCGCGCCATCGACGAGCTGCCCGACGCATAGGTGCCTTTGGTTACTAGCAGCGGTCGCACGCCCGCGCGCAGGCAGGCGAGTGCCGCCATCATGCCCGCGACGCCGCCGCCGATGATCAGAACTTCGGCCTCGATTTCCTCGACTGGATTTGTGGTTTTCATGCGATATGCCCCGGCGAATGG
This sequence comes from Betaproteobacteria bacterium, assembly GCA_947474275.1. Taxonomy (GTDB): domain Bacteria; phylum Pseudomonadota; class Gammaproteobacteria; order Burkholderiales; family SG8-41; genus PALSA-1004. The sequence goes on along the minus strand of CANJHY010000141.1, from coordinate 433 downwards.
TCAAAAGCAGGCCGTGCCGGCAACCGAGATGCGATGCATCAGCCGGCGATCAGGCAGCGCGTAATCGGTTATCGCCTTGTGCTGCGTCGAACAGTTGTCCCATATCACCAGATCGCCGACCTGCCATTGATGGCTGTAAACGTATTCGGCACGCGTCACATGCTCGCAAAGCAGCTTAAGCAGAGGTTGCGCGCCGCTTTCCGGCATGCCCTCAATGCCAAACGTGTAAGTCTCGTTTACATACAGGCATTTGCGGCCCGAGTACGGATGCGTCCTTACCATGGGCTGCGTCACGTCGGGTGTCCCCGCCTTCTGCGCGGCTGTGAGCGCCTGCCGCGCATGGTCCGCAGCGCGTTGCGCGCGCTTGATTTCCTGGCGCCGGTGATATTGCTGGACGCCGCGCATGCCGGCGATGCGCGATTTAAGTTCGGCC
>CANJHY010000140.1:0-12641 GCA_947474275.1 Betaproteobacteria bacterium | reverse complement strand
TCGGGTTCGCGCTTCGGCGCGCAGCATTCGCAGGCGGTCGAGAACTGGGCGATGATGATTCCCGGCATCAAGGTGGTGGCGCCGGCGTTTCCCGCCGATGTCAAAGGCCTGCTCGCGGCAGCGATACGCGATCCCGACCCGGTATTGTTTTTCGAGCAGAAGTCGCTTTATTCAATGAAGGGCGAGGTGCCCGACGGTGAATACGTCGACGAACTCGGCAAGGCCAAGGTGCTGCGCCGCGGTAAAGACTGCACGATAGTCGCGCTGGCATCGATGGTGCACAAGTCGCTGGATGCCGCCGCGATCCTCGAAAAGGAGCACGGCATCTCCTGCACTGTGGTCGACGTGCGCTCGCTGGTGCCGCTCGATACGCAAACCATATTGGCTGAAGTCGTCAGGACCGGCCGCCTTGTCACGGTCGAGGAAAACCCGCGTCTGTGCGGGTGGGGCGCGGAAATCGCATCCATCGTTGCCGACGAATGTTTCTGGGACTTGGACGGCCCCATCATGCGCATCACCACGCCGCATGTGCCGCTGCCGTCGGCCGATCTGCTCGAAGACAACACCATTCCGTCGGTCGAGCGCATCGTGCGCGAAATCCGTGCCAAGATTGACTGAAGTTGGACTGCAAAGAGCTTAAATCTTGAACCGCAAAGGACGCGAAGGACGCAAAGGAAGGCAGTACAAATTGCGCGGGTGCATGGTTGTTGCGCCGAGGCGTTCGAAATAATATGTATTTCGCCTTTGCCTTTTATTTTTCCTTCGCGTCCTTGGCGTACCCCTCAAGGGGGTATCAAAAAGAATCCTTCGCGGTAAATTGTTTTGAATTGAGGGCCTGATAGATGGACGTCATCATGCCGCAGCTCGGCGAAACGGTCGCCGAAGGTGTGGTCACCAAGTGGTACAAAAAAGTCGGCGATGCGGTCAAGGCCGATGAAACGCTGTTCGACGTCGAGACCGACAAGGTCAGCACCGAGATACCGGCGCCGGTCAGCGGCGTCATCGCCGCAATACTTGTGCAGGAAGGCGTGACTGCGAAAGTCGGCGCGCCGCTGGCGGTGATCGAAGAAGCTGGCGCAAAAACGGCCTCTGCGCCGCGCGAGACTGCCGCTGCAGCTGCACCTGCCGCGTCGCCGGCGTCACTTGCGCCGCGCTTTGCTCCCGCCGCGGCAGGGGACCGCTTGTCGCCGGTGGTGCGCCGGTTGATTGCCGAGCACCAGCTCAACCCGGCGGAAATCAAAGGCAGCGGCCGCGACGGGCGCATAACGCGCGAAGACGTGCATGGCTATCTCGCGCAGCGCGGCACTCGCGGTCAGGAAACGACGGGGACGCAGGCCCCCGCCCCGCTAGCGGTGGATGCGGCTCGCAAGCCGCTCAACAGCATACGCAAACGCACGGGCGAACACCTTACGAAATCATGGGCAACGGTGCCGCACGTGCTGCAGGCGATCGAGGCCGATTTTTTCCGCGTGGACCAGGCGCGGACGGCGGCCGGCGCGGCATGGAAGGCGCGCGATGGATTCTCGCTGACCTATCTGCCGTTCATCGCATATGCCGTATGCAAGGCGCTGGCGAAATTCCCGCTGCTCAACGCGAGCCTCGACGGCAGTGATCTCGTATTGCACAAGGCTGTCAATCTCGGCATTGCCGTCGACCTGAATTTCGACGGCTTGATCGTGCCCGTCGTCACCAATGCACAGGATAAGTCGTTGCCGCAGCTCGCGCGCGCCATCAACGACGTCGCGCAGCGCGCGCGCGGCAACCGCCTGAAGCCCGACGAATTGAGCGGCGGCACTTACACGCTGTCGAATTCCGGCGTGTACGGCACGCTGATCACCGCGCCCATCATCAACCAGCCGCAGGTCGCGATCCTGTCGACCGACGGCGTGAAGAAGAAGCCGGTGGTGATCGAAAGCGAGGCAGGCGATAGCATAGCGATTCGCCCGGTCGGCGTGCTCGCTCAATCGTTCGATCATCGTGCCGTGGACGGGGCTTATTCGGCGGCGTTCCTGCGTGAAATGAAGACCATACTCGAAACCACCGACTGGACGCAGGCGCTGAATGCGTAAACATCCGCCGCAAAGGCGCGAAGGCGCAAAAGAAATACAAAGTAAGACAACGAAGCGAAAAGATGATTGTCTTGGCGAAACCTTGGCGCCTTCGCGCTTTTGCGGTGACGCTTTTTTGAACTAGGAAGGAAATAAAGTGGCAACTGCAAACATGAAACAACACAAGCTTGGCTGGATCGGCATCGGCCGCATGGGCTACGCGATGGCGCAGCGTCTTGCGCAGGGCGGCTGCGATATCGCGGTATGGAACCGCACAAAATCCAAGGCCGAACCGCTCGCCCAGTACGGCGCGAAGGTCGTCGATACGCTGCCCGATCTCGCGGCGTGCGACATCGTGTTCACCATGGTGTCGACCGGCAAGGACGTGAAGGAAGTGCTGTTCGGCGCGAATGGCGTCATGTCGAAAGGCAAGAAGCCGAAAATCGTCGTCGACAGCACGTCGATTTCTCTCGAAGAATCGGCGGAAATCCGCGAGAAGCTCGCCAAGGAAGGCGTGAAGTTTCTCGCCGCGCCGGTATCGGGCAACGCCAAGGTAATCAAAGCCGGCAAGCTGACGGTAGTCGCTTCGGGACCGAAGGACGCGTTCGATGCGGTCGCGCCGTACCTCGAAGCGATAGGGCAGGGCGTGAGCTATGTCGGCGAAGGCGAACTCTCGCGCATCGCCAAGATCTGCCACAACGTCATGCTCGGCGTGGTGATACAGAACCTGTGCGAAATCACGGTGCTCGCCGAGAAGGCCGGCATGCAGCGTCATGCGTTTCTCGATTTTCTCAACAAGAGCGTGATGGGTTCGATGTTCACGCGTTACAAAACGCCGGCATTGTCCAATCTTGATTTTCATGTGACGTTTACGCCCGAACTTTTGAGAAAAGACATCGACCTCGGTTTGAGTGCAGGCAAAACGTACGGCGTGCCGATGCCGACCACCGCGATCACGCGCGACCTCGTGCAGACGATGATCGGCCACGGTTACGACCAGGATTTCTCGCAGTTGCTGCTGCTGCAGGCCAAGGCGTCTGGAATCGAACTAAAATCCGAAAATCAGACCATCAGCGACGGGTTGTCCTGAGGCAATGGCCAAGCTGAAACGTCCGCCCCGCAAGTCCACGCGCAACGCGCACGTGCGCGCGCATCCGGTCAAGCGGCGCGCGCGTGCACGCGCACCGGCAGCACCTGCGGCTCCGGAATTTCTGTCGTTGCAGGAAATCGTCGCTGCCGCGCGGCGAAACCTTTCGCAGGACCTGTGGAACCATCTGACCGGCGGCGCCGATTCAGAGACAACCCTTAAGCGTAACCGGCTGGCGCTGGACAGCCTGGCGCTGCGCCAGCGCGTGCTGGTCGACGTGCGCAACATCGACATCACGACGACATTGCTGGGCAAGAAGCTGCAAAGCCCGGTGTTTCTGGCGCCGGTGGGCGGATTGGTGGGTTTCATCAATCCCGAGCAGGGCGCGATTCCGGTCGCGCGCGCGGCAGTTGCTCACGGCGCTGCGGCATTCATCAGCACCGCTGCCAAGCCCGGCTTCGAAGCCGCCGCTGCATCGGTGCAGGAACCGCTCATATTCCAGCTCTATGTGCGGGCGGACCGCAAATGGGTGGAGGACATACTCGACCGCGTGAAAGCCGCCGGCTATCGCGCGTTGTGCGTCTGCGTGGACCGTAATTATTACGGCCGCCGCGAACGCGACATCATCAGCCGCGCGGCCGTGCGCGAAGGTTTCGGCGACCCCTCGTTCCAGATGGGACTGCAGTGGAAAGACCTCGTGTGGATGAAACAGCGCATCGGGCTGCCGCTCATCGTCAAGGGGGTCGCCACCGCCGAAGATGCAAAGCTCTCGGTCGAACACGGTGCAGACGTGGTTTACGTCTCCAACCACGGTGGTCGCCAGCTCGACCACGCGCAGGCCACCATCGAAGTGCTGCCTGAAGTCGTCGCGGCGGTCGATGGCCGCGCCGAAATTCTGTGGGACGGCGGCGTGCAGCGTGGCACCGACGTCATCAAGGCCATTGCGCTGGGCGCGCGTGCCGTCGGCTTGGGCAAATTGCTGGGCTGGTCGCTCGCAGCGGGCGGCGAAGCGGGCGTCAAGCGCATGCTCGAGTTGATGGACGTTGAGATCCGCACGGCAATGGGGTTGATGGGAGTCACCTCACTCGCGCAGTTGAACCCATCATGGGTGCGCCCCGCGCAGCCGACCGGCCCCGCCGGCGTCACCAGCGCTTATCCGTGGTTCGAAGAAAACAAATAGCCCGACTATGGCAGCAGACGCAGCAAGTGTTTTAAACCTCGAGCCGCGCCTCGCGACCATCATGGCGCAGGAATACCCGCGGTTCTCCGACGCGGAGTACGCGCGCCGGCACAAATTGCTCGGCGAAGTCATGGAGAAGGCCGGCGTCGATCACCTGCTGGTGGTGACCGATCATCGCGTCGGCAATGCGCCGCAGTGGGTGACTGCGTGGCCAGGCACGGTCGAAGCATACGTCGTCTTCAAGCCCGGCGTGAAAATGACCATGTTCATGGAGTGGTACAACCACTTCCCGCTCGGCAAGAAAATCGCGCGCGACGTCGACGTGCAATGGGGCGAGCACCAGGGCATCCGTAAAACCGTCGCGGAATTGAAGCGCCGCGGCGCGAAACGCATCGGCGTGATGGGCCCGCTGGTGGTGTCGAAATGGCGCCTGCTCGAAGAGCAGTTCGAGGTGGTCGGCCTCGATGCCGATTACATCAGACTGCGCACCATCAAGTCCGAAGAGGAAATCGACTGGCTGAGGATAGGCGCGGCGTTGTCGGACGCGGGGCTTGCGGCTCTGGTCAATGGCACGCAGATCGGCATGACGGAGCGCGAGCTCGGTAATATGATAGAGCGCGCGTGGGTGGGGCACGGCGGCACGACCATGATTCATTACGTCGGCCGCACCTCGATGGCAAAGCCGCACATCTTCGTGCCACCGCAACATCACTCACCGAACAAGGTCGCGCAGGGCGACGTGATTTTCTGCGAGTTGTCCGCGTTCTGGTGGGATTATGCAGGCCAGGTCTTGCGCACCATGACGGTGGCTGCGGATCCCACGCCTTTGTTCCGCGATTTATATGACACCGCCGAAGCCGCTTTCGACGCGGTGACCAAAGTGGTGCGTCACGGCACCACCATGCAGGAAATCGTCGATGCCGCGGGCGTAATCGAGCGCGCGGGCTTTTCCGTGTGCGACGACCTCATGCATGGCTTTGGCGGCGGTTACTTCCAGCCCATCGTCGGCTCGAAGAGTCGGCCCGCGGGCCCGCTGCCGGATATGACGCTGGAAGAAAACATGACGGTGGTTGTCCAGCCTAATGTGATCACGCCGGATCAGGCTGCCGGCGTGCAGGTGGGCGAAATGATCCGCGTCACAAAAACGGGGTTCGAACGGCTGCACAAGGCCGAGCGCAGGCTGTTCCGGGTGGGTGGATAACGCCAGTGTCACAATGGCGTCCGGTCTCAGGCATACAATAATCACGTGAATGCACCCATGCAGCCCGCTCCGGGGTCCGCCGTCGTTGAAGTCAGCGGTGTTTTGTTCGAGTATCCGGGCGTGCGCGCGCTCGACGACGTGTCGGTGCGCATAGGGCGCGGCAGCGTCACGGCGCTGGTCGGCCCCAACGGCGCTGGCAAAACCACTTTATTGCGCTGCATCGCCGGGCTCGAACGCCCCATGCTCGGCTCGATCACGGTGGCCGGCATCGACGTGCTGGAAGCGCCGCGCGAATCCCATCGCAAGATGGGCTATCTCTCGGATTTTTACGGTCTGTATGAAACGCTGAGCGTGCGCCAGAACCTGCATCACGCGGCGGCCAGCCAGCGCGTTCCGGAGCAGGACATTGGCGCGCTGGTGACCCGCACGGCCGACCGCCTCGGGCTGGGCGACAAGCTCGATGTCAAAAGCGGCGCACTGTCGCGCGGGCAGCGCCAGCGCGTCGCCATCGGCCAGGCGCTGGTGCACCAGCCCGAATTGCTGATACTCGACGAACCGGCGTCGGGACTCGACCCGGAAGCGCGACACGATCTCGCGCAGTTGTTCCTGCTGCTCCAGCAGGAGGGCATGACGCTCATCGTGTCGTCGCATATTCTTGCCGAGCTGGATGAATATTCCTCCCACATGCTGGTGATGCAGCAGGGGCGCATCATAGAAAACAAGGCGCTGTCCGCGGCCGCCGCGCGTGCCGCGCAGGTCCGCATCGTCTTCGACGCCGCGGTCGATGGCCTCGCCGGCCGCCTGGCCGCCATCGGCGGGCTGGCAGTCCTGGAATGCGGCGCGAACGATGCGCTGATTGCCGTAGGCGCCGGAACCGGCAGCGCTGTCTTGCGCAAGCTGGTGGAGGCTGGCTTGCCGGTGGCGAGCTTCGCGCCGGAGCGCGACAATCTGGCGGCGTCTTATCTGCGCACGGTGCAGGCGGCGAAGGGAGCGCGCACGTGAACCCTGAACTGCGCCGCAACCTGTGGCTCGAAATGTCCCCGCACCGGCTGATCGCCATGCCGGCGGTGCTTTGCATGGGCTTTCTGCTGGTGGCCGCGATCAATGACAACCCGTGGCAGGAGCGCGTGAGCTGGGCGGCACTGACCGTCTATTTCGTGGTGACGCTGTTCTGGGGCGCGCGGCTGGTGGCCGAATCGATCAGCGATGAAATGCGCGGTAAGACATGGGACCTGCAGCGTATGTCGGCCATCGGCCCGTGGGACATGACGTGGGGAAAATTATTCGGTTCGACCCTGTTTGCATGGTACGGCGGCGCGCTGTGTCTTGCGGTGTATGTGTATGCCGCGCGCGACCTGCCCGGCGTCGGCGGACCGGTGGTGGCGCTGGGGCTCGTCGCCGCCAGCGTGCTGCTCCACGCCTTCGCCATGGCCGCGACTTTGCAAGCGGCGCAAAAAGGCTGGAACACCGGCAGCCGCTGGGCCACTTTCGTCCCGGTGCTGGCATTCCTGTTCGTCGGCCCCGGCCTGGTGAGTTTCGCGGTCCGCCACCCGACGCTGGTCTGGTTCGGCACCGAGTTCGACGCGGTCGAGTTTCTGCTGACGTCGGTGATGGTTTTCTCGGTGTGGGCGGTGTTCGGCGCCTATCGCGTGATGTGCCTCGAACTGCAGGTGCGCACCACACCGCTGGCGTGGTGCGCATTCACGCTGTTCCTTAGCGTTTATCTGGCGGGACTGCTGGGCGCATTGCCGGGCGCCAAGGTGGGCGTGTTCGGCTATCTGTGCCTCTCGGGCCTGGTGGTTTCGGTGACGCTGGCATACGCGATGCTTTTTTCCGAGCAGAACAGCGCCATGACCCTGCGGCGCATGCTGCTGCACGCGGATCGACGCCAATGGCAACACGTATTTGAGGATATGCCGTGCTGGCCGAGCACCGTGGTGCTGGCTTTCATATTCGCGTTTGGCACGATAGCTTCCGCGGCTGTTTACCGCGACTCCTTTGATCTCGTGAAACAGATGGCGCTGATGCCGCTGGTGTTCGTGTTCCTGCTCGTGCGCGACGCCGCCATCCTGCTGTTCTTCGCGTTCGCGAAGCAGGCGCGGCGCGTGGAAGCGGCCGCCATCATGTATATGGTGCTGCTCTACTGGCTGCTGCCCGGGTTGTTGCGCATGGCGGGGCTGGAGACCGCCTCGGAAATCGTCCTGCCGCTTTTGATCAAACCCGCGTTGGGCAGCGTCATCGCGTTCGCGCAGGCGGGCATCGCGATTTTTCTGTGCGTTGCGCGCTGGCGCAAAAACTATGCGCAAGCGGGCACCCCTGTTATTTGAAGCCTGTCGATAATTCCCACCGCAAGGAGCGACTGTCATGGAGCGCAAGAAAGCGAGTGATTTTCCGCCGGAAGTCCTGAAGCTGTTCGACGGTTACGTGCACGGCATGATGAACCGGCGCGAGTTTATCGACCGCGCCGGCAAGTTTGCGGTCGGCGGTTTTACCGCCGCCGCCATGCTGGAAAGCCTGCGCCCCAACTTCGCGTGGGCGCAGCAGATCGCCAAAGACGATGCGCGCATCAAGGCCGAATATGTCACTTACCCGTCGCCGCAGGGTTCGGGCACGATGCGCGGTTACCTGGTAAAGCCGGCCAATGCCAGCGGCAAATTGCCGGGCGTGGTGGTCATACACGAGAACCGCGGTTTGAATCCGTATATCGAAGACGTGACGCGCCGCCTCGCGTTGCTGAATTATGTGGCTTTTGCGCCGGATGCATTGACGCCGCTCGGCGGTTATCCGGGCGACGAGGAAAAAGCGGTCAAAGCATTTGCAACGCTCGATCCCGTCAAGCGCACCGAAGACCTGGTCACGGGTGCGGAGTTTCTCAAGGCGCGTCCGGAATGCGCCGGCAAAATCGGCGCGGTCGGATTCTGTGTCGGCGGCGGCATTGCGAACCTGCTGGCGACGCGGCTGCCGGACCTCGGCGGTGCGGTGCCTTTCTATGGTGCGCAGCCCGCGGCGGCGGACGTGGCGAAGATCAAGGCGCCGTTGTTGATCCATTATGCGGGGCTCGATGAGCGCATCAACGCGGGCTGGCCTGCGTACGAGACTGCGCTGAAGGCCAACAACGTCAAGTACGAGGCGTTCATCTACCCGAACGTGAACCATGGTTTCCACAACGACACGACCCCGCGTTACGACGAAGCGGCGGCCAAGCTCGCGTGGCAGCGCACGGTGGATTTTTTCAACAAGAACCTGCGCGCCTAGAAATGCGGTAAAAAGGTGCTGTTGCGGCTTAACTAACTTGACCGGAGGGGAACGTGGATAAAACAGGCAAAAGCGTGATGGCAATGCTGGCGATCAGCGCACTGGTCCTCGGCATGAGCGGTTGCAAGAAAGAAGAAGGCCCGGCTGAAAAAGCCGGCCGCGCGCTCGATAACGCTGTCAATAAGGCGGGGCAGCAGATGGAGAAAGCCGGCGAAGCGATCCAGGACGCAGCCAAAGGCAAGAAGTAGCGGCAGCCGGTTGCCGCAGTCTTAAAAAAAAAGGGAGCCACCGGCTCCCTTTTTGTTTGCAGCAGAGAAAACTTGAATGTCCGTGCGGACCGCTTATTGTACGGGCGAGAATTTCGCCGGCATCACGATCTTGTTTTCCTGCATGACGTACGGAATGCTCTTGGCGCCGGTTTTGGCTGCTACGGCCGAAGGGGGCCAGATGCCGGAGTCCTTGGCCTTGTCGCGTGTGTTATTGCGCGCGTCGAGCGTAGGGTAGGCCCAGATGTGCAGCCACTTGTTCAGGCCGCCCAGTTCCGAGTAGCCGCAAAAGCACAGCGGGCTCAGCTTGACGCGGTCGGGCAGCGCTTTGCCCCAGTTGTCCATCACATTCGGCAGGGCGCCGGGTGCGTAGGTGTAGGTGCGCATTTCGAAATAAGGGCCCGCTTTGCCGGGCGTAATTTCGGGCGAGAAAGGCGCGGGAATGAAAATATCGGAGCGCTGCGCGGTGAGGAATTCACCGGTCTTGGGCGGCCACTGGCCGGACTTGTACGCGGCAGCGCGGACTTTCGCGCGCTCTTCGAGGTCTTTGTACGGCCACACGTGGATGATCTGGTTCAGGGGGCCGATCTCGGTATGCCAGAAGGCGGCGAGCGGCGACAGCGTCTTTCGGAATTCATAGGCTTCGGCGAAGCGCTTTTCCACTTCGGCCAGCGTGCCGGGCTTGATGTCGTAGGTCCTGAATTCGTAGATCATTTTTTTCCTCTGGTTATAATTTCGATATGTGACTTGGAATTCCGGAACGACGCTGCTGGCCGCTGGTGCCGGCGGATGATGACCGACCCCGGAATTGCGAACTTTACCACTGGCGCGCTGACAGCGTGAGAAACGGCAATGCGGGCCGTGCCGGCGAATTCGTTGCATAATTGCCGACACTGAAACCGGTTGCTAAAAATTACGGAAATTTTGCATGACCAGTCAAGCTCCAGGCCGGGAGGCGATGCAGGCCGCGGTCGATATGTTCAACCAGCGCCGCTATGGTGAGGCGGAAACATTGCTGCTCCGTCTTGCGCAAAACTATCCAATGCATGGCTTTAGCTGGAAAGTGCTGGGGCCGGTCCTCAATCTACAGGGCCGATACGCCGAAGCATTGTCCGCGATGCAGAAAGCGGTCGAACTCATGCCGCGCGACGCCGAGTGCCACAGCAATCTGGGCAAGGCGCTGAAGGACCAGGGCCGGGTCGCTGAAGCGATAGTCTGTTACCACAGGGCAATAGAGGTTGAGCCGGGTCTGGCGCTCGCTTACAATAACCTCGGTGTCGCATTCGCGGATGACGGACGGCCGGCGGAGGCGGAAGCAAGTTACCGGCGGGCGCTCGAACTCGAACCGCATTATGCGATGGCTTACTGCAACCTGGGGAATGTCCAGCGCCAGCAAGGCCGGCTCGGCGAGGCGGAAGCAAGTTGCCGGCAGGCGCTGGAACTGTCTGCCGACTATGCAGAAGCTGAAAACAATCTCAGCAATGTGCTGCGCGAACAGGGCCGATTCAAGGAGGCGGAGGCCAGTTGCAGGAAAGTACTGGCGCTGAAGCCGGATTTTGCCGACGCCCATAACAATCTGGGCAATGTGCTGCGGGATCAAGGGCGTCTGCCGGACGCAGAGGCTAGTTACCGTCGGGCACTCGCGCTCAAGCCCGCCTATGCGGAGGCCCTCAATAACCTTGGCAACGCCCTGCGCGACCAGGGACGGCTGGCGGAAGCGGCGGCGACCTATCGCCGCGCTCTCGAACTTGCGCCAACTCTGGTCGATGCCCGCGTCAGCCTGGCGGTGGTGCTCGATCACATGGTGCCCGCCTGGCATATCCCGATGATGAACGATGCCCTGCGCAACGAGGCCTATATCGGCGCCCTGCGGGCAGCCGTTACGCCGCAGAGCGATGTGTTCGAGATCGGCACCGGCTCCGGTTTGTTGGCGATGACCGCAGCGAAACTGGGAGCGCGCGCGGTCGTGACGTGCGAAGCGGTGCCGACCATAGCGGAGGTTGCCCGGGACATCGTGGCGGCGAATGGGTTGCAGTCGTCCGTCCATGTCATTTCGAAAGTTTCCACTGATCTGACCATCGGCGTCGACTTGCCGCGGCGGGCCAACCTGCTGGTGTCGGAGATTATTGCCAGCGAACTATTGGGCGAAGGGGTGTTGTCCAGTATCGAGGACGCGAAACGACGGCTGGTGGAGCCCGGCGCCAAAGTCATCCCCGCGGCTGGCAGCGTCGTATGCGCGCTCTTCGGCGGCGATGCCGTCAAGCAGCATGTCAGGGTCGATCAGGTCGCAGGGCTCGACTTGAGCCATTTCAATTCGATTGCGTCGCCCAAGCGGCTGATTTACCGCGACGATCTGGCAATCGATTTGCTGACCCGGCCGGTAGTGGCATTCGAGTTTGATTTTGCCGGCAACGATTATTTTCCGGCCGAGCGCAAGACGCTACGCGTGCCGGTCACGCAGGCAGGGCGCTGCTGGGGTGTAGCGCAATGGATACGCTTGAAGCTGGACGATGAGCACACGTACGAAAACCATCCCGCGACCAAGACGCCAACTTCTTCGTGGCAGACCTGCTTGTACCTTTTCGCGATGCCCGTCGACGTCAGGCCCGGCCAGACCGTGCGCATCTGCGCCGCGCACAATCGCTCCGCTGTATGGTTTTTCTGGGAGGGGCTGGAAGGCTGAAGCGGCGCAGGCGCCGGGTTTTCAGCGGCTGATCACCGCGTCCGGCGGCGTGAATACGACCATGGGTTCGGCGATCACTGCCAGGGACCCAGAACGAATGTCATGAGGATTACCACATGATGTTCATGGTCGACATCACTGATGAGACCAAACCGTATGGCGTCTCGAACTACTCCGTGCCGGAGAAAAGCGGCAACTTTTGCGCGCGCGGCGGGCGCTTCGGTACGCATTCCTCGCACGAGGACATGGGGCCGATCTATTACAAGAAGCTGGTATTCATTTCGTGGTTCAACGCCGGCTTGCGCGTCGTCGACATCCGCGACCCGTTCACGCCGAAGGAAGTCGCTTACTACATACCCGCGATTTCGAAAAACACCGCCAGGCGCTGCCTGCGGCTCAACGGCATCGAAAGCTGCAAGATCGCCATCCAGACCAACAACGCCGAAGTGGACGACCGCGGTTATATCTACATCGTCGACCGCGCCAATACCGGCATGCATATCCTCGAGCTGACGGGTTCCGCGCGCAAGATCGCGAACTTCAAATAAACGCGGATGGATAAATGAGCGCCGCCGCCGACATCGCGGTAGCAGTGGTGGCGGTGCTGCACTTGTACTTCCTGGTTCTGGAAATATTTCTGTGGGACAAGCCGTTCGGGCGCAGGGTGTTCCGGCTGACGCCGGAATTCTCGGCCGCGTCCAAATCGCTCGCCGCCAACCAGGGCCTGTAAACGGCTTTCTGGCGGCGGGGCTGGTGTGGGGCTTGTTCGCAGGCGCGCAGGGCCATGCGATCAAATTGTTCTTTCTCGGCTGCGTCATCATCGCGGGGATATTCGGCGCGGCTACGGCGAGAAAAAATACTTTTTGTGCAGGCCTTGCCCGGCGCGGTGGCGATGGTGCTGGCGTCGTAACGCGCGTTAAC
>CANJHY010000139.1:0-12828 GCA_947474275.1 Betaproteobacteria bacterium | reverse complement strand
CATTCATGGTCTACCCCCAGGGATTTCACCGGAGGGAAACTACACAAAAATGAGAATTCAAGGTTCAAATCGGCACCAAGAAAAATCGGCTGTAAAGCCGCGCCAGTATTGGCTTTCAAGAAAATTAACACCCGTTTAACCGGACACTACTGCTAAAACCTGTCTAAAAAATGCGAAAACGACAATCAGCCGCAGATACGCGCAGATGAAGCAACTCAAAACGCGAACAAAGATTTAAATCCGGATACGCGCAGGCACAGATCCAATGCCGCCCGCTAGCCGACGTCAAGTCCTTTGAGCCAATCTGCGTTTATCCGCGTTTATCCGCGGCTCCAAACTGTTTTTTGAGCCAGCCTCTATAAACAACCAAAAGGAATCCGCCGTGCCTTTCAACATACTTTTTCCGGACAGCCGCTCCGACCCGCTCGATATCGAGAAGGAAGTCGTCGGTACTGACACCGTGCTCGTCAACGCGCGCAAGGACAGCTTCGACGCCGTAGAACCGGCAGCGTGGGAGAAATGCGACGCAGTCATCACGCGCTTCGTGCCGATAGACGCCAAAGTTATCCCGCATATCAAGCGCACGCGCATCGTGGTGCGCAACGGGGTCGGTTTCGACGTGGTGGATCTGAAGGCGTGCGGCGAAGCCGGCATCGCGGTGTGCAACGTGCCCGATTACGGCACCACCGAAGTCGCCGATTCGGCGATTGCGACCATGCTCACTTTCGCGCGCGGCACCGCGGCACTCGATGCCGCGCTGCGCGCCGATCTCAAAGGCGGCTGGACGCACGTGCACAACGTTACCGCGCGCCGCTTGCGCGGCGCGACCTACGGCGTGATCGGCCTGGGCCGCATCGGCACCGCCTCCGCGCTGCGCGCACGCGCATTCGGCATGAATGTCTCGTTCTACGATCCGCTGCTGCCGAACGGCGCCGAACTGGCATTCGGCTTCACCCGCGCGCGCACCCTCTTCGAATTACTGGGCCAGGCCGACGTGGTGACCATACATTCGCCGCTCACCGAAACCACCCGCGGGCTGATAAACGACGCGGCGGTCGCCGCCATGAAGCCGGGCGCCTACCTCATCAACACGGCGCGCGGACCGATCTGCGACACCGCGGCGCTGCTCGCCGGACTCAAAAGCGGCAAGCTCGCCGCCGTCGGCCTCGACGTTTTACCCAACGAACCGGCGACCACCGGCGATCCGCTGGTCGCGGCATGGCAGGCCAATGAACCGTGGATCCGTGGACGCGTGCTGCTCAACCCGCACGCCGGTTTTTACAGCCCCCATTCGCTGGTGGACCTGCGGCGCAAGGCGATTGAAACCGCGTTTTTCTACCTGCGCGACGGCACGCTCGCCAACTGCGTGAATGCCGAGTATCTGAAAAAACCGCGCTGAACCTAAAACGACGACGCCCAGACTCTAGAAGTCATCTCAAATACACAACACTGACAAGCAACCGCCGATTGACGCCGATAAAATTTCAGACTTTGACCAGAACCAGGGTCAAATTCCTTGAGCTTATCTGCGTTCATCGGCGTTCATCGGCGGTTCCAAATTGTTTTTGAGACCACTTCTATCTAGTCAGGGCGGTATTTCCGGCGCAGTTCGAACGCTTTTTCAAACAAGCTCTGGTTGGCGGCGACGCTGTCCTTTGCTTCAATGATCCGGTTCAGCCACACCGAGGTGTCGTGATCGGGCCATTTCCACGCGAGGCCGTGCCGCATGGCGACGAGGCGACGCGTAAACCGCATCGACTGCGCCGGCACCGCCTGCTGGAAGCAGAGCACCGAGGCAATGTCGGCCAGCACTTCGCCCCAGCCTTAGACCGCGCCGCTTTTCACCACCGACATATAGCCCTGCACCGTCACGGTGTCCCGCGCGTAACCCGGCGGCAATACCTTGTCGAAGCGGTTGAGACATAGGCCTCGCGCTGCTCGATGCAATGCGTGAGTTCATGCACCGCCATGGCTTTCAGCCACACGGGCAGGTCCTGCTCGGATATGGATTCGAAAAACTGGTTCAGCCCGTCTTCGGGTCGCGTATTGAAAAAAACCAGGTACACGTTGTCTGCGAGACGCAGTCCGGATGCCAGCAGCGGCCGGTTCAGGCCTTCTTTCTGGGCGTCGAGCACTTCGACTTCGAGACCCTCGGTTTTGAGGACCACGGCGGCAGCGACTATGCCGGCGCGCAACTGCTCTTCCGTCGGGTAGGGCGCTGCGAGTGCATGGGCGCAGCAGAACAAGGCGGCGGGTCGCCATCAAAAGCCCTTACGCAATCATCATAAGCGCCTCCCTGTGTGATTCGCTGCATGAAACCACTGGCGTTACGAGTCCAGATACTACTGGAAGCTTTTGACAACGTGTTATTTATATATTGTCTGTACGGTAGCGAACCTTGTGGCGCTACACGGCGGCGTCTCCGGTATAAACTGCGCAGTAGTTTTTTTCAGATGCACCGCCTGCTCAGAAGGATTCGCGCAATGTCACATTCAGCTGAAGTGCAAGTCATGTCCTCTGCCGCATTCAAGGCGGCTTATCTCGAACTGGTGCCCGGGTTCGAGCGCGCGAGCGGACACAAGCTCGCCACGCGCTGGATACCCGGCGTCGATCTGTTCAAGCGCGTCAGCGAAGGCGAGGCAAGCGACCTCGTCATCATGCAGGCGGGCAATATCGATGAACTCATCGCTGCCGGGCGCATCAGGGCCGGCAGCCGCGTCGATCTGGCGAGATCGGGAGTCGGCGTTGCCGTGCGCGCCGGCGCAATGCGGCCGGACATTTCTTCCAGCGCGGCGTTGAAACACGCCCTGCTCGCGGCGAAGTCGGTCGCGCATTCGACCGGGCCGAGCGGCGTCTACATCATCAAATTGTTTGAGCGCCTGGGTATCGCGGCGGAACTGAAATCGAAAACGCGCCAGGTGAAAGGCGAACCTGTGGGTGCTGTGGTCGCGCGCGGCGAAGTGGAGATCGGTTTCCAGCAGGTCAGCGAACTCCTGCCCGTCCCCGGCATAGCCTTTCTGGGGCCGCTGCCGGACGACATTCAGCAGATCACGATTTTCTCGGCCGGCATGCAGGTGAGCGCAGGCCACCCGGATGCCGCAAAAGCGCTGCTCGATTACATCACCGCGCCCGCGGCCGCTCCTGCAATTCGCAAAGCCGGTATGGAGCCGGCGTGATTACAGCGAATCAATTCCAGAAACAGCCTAAAACACATTTTGAAACCGCCAATGACCGCAGATGAACGCAGATAAAATCGGAAACAATTCAAATTGCAATGAGGAATGGGCAAAGGGCAATGCATAACTTATCTTTAACTCATTACCCATTATCCTTCACTCATCACCAATTACATCGGCGTTAATCGGCGTACTCCTCAAGGGGGTATTGCAAAGAATATATCGGCGGTTGCTTGTCGGTGTTGTGTTT
This sequence comes from Betaproteobacteria bacterium, assembly GCA_947474275.1. GTDB lineage: Bacteria > Pseudomonadota > Gammaproteobacteria > Burkholderiales > SG8-41 > PALSA-1004. The sequence continues at coordinate 9,402 of CANJHY010000139.1, read as the reverse complement.
TTCAGAGGCGTTCTAGGTACGCAGCCCGTCGAGTATCGCCAGCGCGCGCCCCATCGAGAACTTGCGCGTCTCGGGGCTGTAGGCTTTGTCGCCGCCCGGCATCATGTAGCCATGCAGCACGCCCGGGAAGATATGCACTTCGACGTTTTTCATGCGTGACGGCACTGCGCGGTAGGCCTCCTGCACCGGCGGCGGTGCGGCGTGGTCCTGATCGCCCCAGATGATGCAAAGGGGCGCCGTCATGCCGTCGAGCTCCTTGATGTAATCCATCAATTGCGTGCCGTGGCATGAAATCCCCGCCGCATAGCCCAGGCGCTTGGGGCCGAGAATCGCGTAGGGACCGCCATAGCAAAACCCGATTGCCGCCGCACGTCCGTTGAACTGCGGCTCTTTGCGCACTTCGGCGAGCGCGTCTGCCATGTCGGCTTCACCGGCCTTGATTTTTTCCAGGCGCGGCTGCCCGCGCCCCGCCGTGCGCTCGTCGCCGCGCTTCAGCGGCCCCGGCACCGAGCGCCAGAACAAGTCCGGCGCCGCCGCGATATAGCCTGCCGCCGCAAATTCGTCGGCGATCGCGCGCACGTCCGCATCGACGCCATGTATCGCTGAAGCAAGCACGATGGCCGGGACTTTGCCCTTGGCATCCGGCGTCACCACGTAGCAATCGAATTCGCCGCCGCCGCTCGCGCGTATTTTGATGTCCTTGCGTTGCATTGTTGCTCTCCCCTTGCAATAACCTGAATTTTTATGCGGACAGCGCTTCGTCCAGAAACTCCAGCCGGTCCTGGCCCCAGAACAAAGTGTCTTTGTAGACATAAGTCGGCGTGCCGAATACGCCGTACTTGGCGGCTTCTTCTTCGCTGCCCTTCCACGCCGACATTATCTCGGGCGTGTCCTCGATGGCCAGCAGCTTTGCACCGTCCAGGCCCAGAGAATTAGCGACCGCCACGCGCACCGCGGGATCGCGCACGTCTTTTTCCTCGCTCCACAATGCGTGCAGCAGCGCGTGACTCAGCGCGAGCGCGTTCCAGCCGAGCTTGTCGGCGGCAATGACCATGCGCGCCGAGAACTGGTTGTCCGTCGGGTAGTAGCGCGGACGCAATACCAGCGGCATGTTCAGGCGCTTGCGCCAGCGGTCCAGTTCGACTTCGTGATAACGGCGGCGCGCGTCGGGGCGGCTCAGCAGCGCAATGCCGCCGTTCGGCTGGACTATGCGGGTCGGGCGCACCACCACGTCGAGATCGTGTTTCTTGATCAGTGCATGGAACCGCGGCCCGCCCATATAGGCCCACGGCGACGACAGGGAATGAAAATAGATGACGGTTTTTTTCATGCGGACACGCGTTGGGATGACTAAAAATTGAAGCAGCATATTAGTATACGGGATTGACGACTTCCTGAATGTCTCCCGCCATGACGATCCGGAAATTTTCCGCGCGCGCACGCCGCACCCTTGCATTGATCGCACTGGCGGCGGCCACGCCTGTGGCGCACGCGCAAACGGGCGCCGCCACCTATCCCGATAAATCGGTGCGCCTCGTAGTGCCGTTTGCCGCGGGCGGCGCGCTCGACGTCGTCGGGCGCATCGTCGGCCAGAAAATGACCGATACCTGGGGCAAGCAGATCGTGGTCGACAACCGTCTCGGCGCCGGCGGCAATATCGGCGCCGAGTTCGTGGCCAAGGCGCCGCCCGATGGCTATACGCTGCTGATGTCGTCGGTGACCACGCAGGCGATCAACATGAGCCTGCTCACCAAGCCGCCCTACGACTTCGTGCGCGATTATGCGGCGGTCGCGCTGGTGGCCTCGGCGCCGCTGGCGCTCGTCATCCATTCGTCGCTGCCCGCGAAATCGGTCAAGGAATTCATAGCGCTCGCCAAGGCGCACCCGGGCGAGCTCAATTATTTTTCTTCCGGCACCGGCACCGGCACGCATCTGGCTGGTGTAATTTTCGATCAGCTGGCCGGCGTGAAGACCACGCATGTGCCGTACAAGGGCGGCGCGCAGGGGCTCGGCGACCTGTTGTCGGGACAGGTGCAATATGCGATGTCCACTATCGGGCTGGTCGAACCGCACGTGCAGACCGGCCGCCTGCGCTTTTTAGGCGTCGGCTCGATCAAACGCTACACTCGTCTGCCAAATCTGCCGACCATCGCCGAGAGCGGCGTCAAAGGCTATGAAGCCGAGCAATGGTATGGGGTCGTGGCGCCTACGGGCACGCCGCCCGCCATCGTCAACAAGCTCGCCGCCGAGATCAAGGTGATCGTTGCCAATCCGGAAGTGCGGGAGCGTTTCTACAGCCAGGGCATAGAACCCGTCTACGCTGGGCCTGAAGAATTCACCGGCTATATCAAAAGCTCGGTGGCGAAATACGCGAAAGTCATCAAGACGCTCGGCCTGAAAGTGGACTAGGAGCTGTCTGGAGGAGCGGTAGACTGGCACGCTCAGTCGCGCGAATCCTGCTCGTTTTTCACGTCATTGAGATTGTCGGCGGAGTCGATGAAATCAAACAGCAGCACCGGCGGCCGCCCCAGTAGTCCCGGCGGCCGCTTGCCGGGCTGCAGCACGCAGGGCTTCGCCTCGCCGATGACGATGCCCATGGCTTCCAGCAGCGTGAGCTTGGGAAAATACTCCCCCGTCGGGCGCGCGTAATTGACGCTGCTCATGAAGCGGATGTAATCGCGGTAGTACGGGTCCTTCTCCTCGAAGTACTTGCCGTTCGAGAGCACCCCGTCCATGAAAAAAGACATCGTCAGGTTGCGGGGCGCCTGCTTGCCCCAATGCACCAGAATTTCGTTGAGGGTATTCGCCAGGCACAGTTCCAGGTGCCCGCCGACGACGTAGGCATGAGAAGGCGTGATGTCGAAGCCGAGCGCGCCAGCACAAACACCGTTGCGATATACAGGCCGGTCGTTTACAGTCGGTAGTTGTCGTGCGCAAAGCTGGGCAATCCCGCCGTTCATTACAGGAGCAGACGCAAGTGAATATTCCCCGCCTCAACGGCATCATCAAGGTACTCGAGCAGAACAAGCACGCTTTCGTGAGCTTCGCGCCCGCGGATACCGTTAGTGCGCAGACTTTCGCGACCGAGCCGTACGACGGCATCGTGTTCGAGATGGAGCACGGCGGCTACGACGTCCGCACGCTGCGCGATTGCCTGCAGTACATGCTGAACCGGCGGCAGCTCGTCGAGACGGGAAGTCTGGCGCCCGCGGTCACGCCGCTGGTGCGCATTCCGCCCAACGGCATCGAGATGAACCAGTGGATCGCCAAGCAGGTACTGGACGCCGGCGTCTATGGCATCATCTGGCCGCACGTGAGCACCGTTGCCGAGGCGTACAGCGCGGTCGCCGCCTGCCGTTACGCGCGCCCGCCGACTGCGCCGCGCGTAGAGCCGAAGGGGCAACGCGGCGACGGCCCCACCTACGCCGCCCGTTACTGGGGACTCAGCGCGCAGGAGTACTACGACCGCGCCGACGTGTGGCCGCTTGACCCCAAGGGTGAAATTTTGGTCGGCATCATGTGCGAAGACATGGAAGGCGTGAAGAACCTGCCGAAAATTCTCAAGGAAGTGCCGGGCATCGGCGTCGTCATCATCGGCGAAGGCGATCTCTCGCAAAGCCTCGGTTTCCCGCGCCAGTACAAACATCCGGCGGTCGTCGCGGCAATGGCCGAGATCGTCGCCGCCTGCAAGGAGAACAACGTCGCATGCGGCCATCCCCACGTCGAAGCCGACAACGTGGATGAGGTCATCAAGCTCGGTTATCGCTTCCTGATGCCGAAACCCGCACGCTCGAATGCGGTGCTGGAAAAGGGTCTCAAGCTGACCGGCCGCAAATGATGCGTGCGCCGGCACACTACGAGCCTATTTAGAAGACTCAAATACAGTGCGGAACCGCCGATGCACGCGGATGAACGCAGATAAGATCGAAAACAATTCAAATTGTAATGGGGAATGGGCAAAGGACAATGCGTAATTTATCCTTACCTCATTACCCATTACCCTTCACTCATCACCAATTACATCGGCGTCAATCGACGTTCATTGGCGGTTGCTTGTCGGTGTTGTATTTTTGAGATGAGTTCTGGTTAGATGCCTGCCTTATTTCTCGCCAGGTTTACGGCGATCCTGATCGCGGCAAGCACTGCCGCCGCCTTCGCCGCCGACTCCGCGCTTCCAAAGGTAGCGGACACCATCGCCGAGCGCGTGCGCGCGTGCACGGTCTGCCACGGCAAGGAAGGCCGCGCGACGAGCGACGGCTATTACCCGCGCATCGCCGGCAAACCGGCAGGCTATCTGTACAACCAACTCGCCAATTTTCGCGACGGCCGGCGCCGCAATGCGACGATGACTTATCTCGTCACCAATCTGCCGGACGCCTATTTGCGCGAGATCGCGGCGTACTTCGCCGCGCAGCATCCGCCCTACCCGCCGCCGCAGGCCGCCAGCACGACACCTGAAATGCTCGAACGCGGACGTCAACTCGCCACGCGCGGCGACGCGGCAAAAAATATTCCGGCGTGCACGGCCTGCCACGGCAGCGCGCTAACCGGCGTAGCACCCGCCATCGCCGGCCTGCTCGGCCTGCCGCGCGACTACCTGATTTCGCAATTCGGCGCGTGGCAGATCAGCGCACGGCAAACTGCTGCGCCCGACTGCATGGCGGAAATCACCAGGCGCCTGAGCGCCGATGACGTTAGCGCGGTGATTGCGTACCTCGCCGCGCAACCGGTGCCGCCCAATGCAGCGCCCGCGGCGAGCGCTGCCGGCAAGCTTCCGCTGGACTGCGGCAGCGCCACGCCGCAACGGAGCGCGCGATGAAACGCGCGATGATTTTCATCCTGATCGCCAGCTTGATACTGGTTTTCGGCGTTGTGCTCCTGCCGCCGGCGGACGATCCCGACGAAGTCAAGCGCAGCGTTCCCGTCACGAATGTCGAGGCGCAAATCGCGCTCGGCAAATACCTGGCTCTCGCCGGCAATTGCGCAGGCTGTCACACCGCGCGCGGCGGCGCCCCGTATGCCGGCGGCCGCGCCATCGAAACGCCGTTTGGCAGCGTCTATTCATCGAATCTCACGTCCGACCTCAAGACCGGCCTGGGCAGCTGGGCACCCGAAAATTTCTGGCGCGCGCTGCACAACGGCAAATCGAAAGACGGCAGCCTGCTGTACCCGGCGTTTCCTTACCCGAACTACACGCGGGTCACGCGCGCCGACGCCGATGCGCTGTTCGCGTATTTGCGCACTGTCGCCCCCGTCAGCCAGGCCAACCGCGAGCATGCGTTGAAATTTCCGTACAACAACCGCTTCCTGCTGGCGGGCTGGCGCGCGCTGTATTTCAAACCGGGCGTATTCAAGCCCGAGACGGGCCGCAGCGCCGAATGGAACCGCGGCGCTTATCTCGTGCAGGGACTCGGCCATTGCAATGCCTGCCATACCGAGCGCGACGCGCTAGGCGGCACCAACGTGAAGTCCGATCTCGCCGGCGGCATGATCCCCATGCTGAACTGGTACGCGCCTTCGCTGACCTCGGATACCGAGGCGGGCCTCGGCAACTGGGAAACGAAACAAATCGTGGATTTATTGAAAACCGGCGTCAGCGAGCGCGGCGCGGTATTCGGTCCGATGTCGGAGGTCGTGTACATGAGCCTGCAGCACCTCACCGCCGGCGACGTGGAAGCAATGGCGGGCTATCTGAAATCGCTGCCGCAGACCGCGGCAGCGGCAGACAGCGTGCCGCCAGTGGCCAAAAAGGAAACCGAACGCGTGATGACGCTGGGCGCCAGGCTCTACGACGAACACTGCGCCGATTGCCATGCCGCGACCGGCGCCGGCATGCCGCCCGCGTATCCGCCGCTGGCGGCAAACCGCGCGCTCACCATGCGCTCCGCCGTCAATCCGATCCGCATGGTGCTCAATGGCGGCTTTGCGCCGGGCACCGCCGGCAATCCGCGGCCGTACGGCATGCCGCCTTTCCGTCCGCTGCTGAACGACGATGAAGTCGCCGCCGTCGTTTCGTACATCCGCAACTCCTGGGGCAACCGCGCGGGGCTGGTGTCGCCTATAGAAGTCGACCGCTACCGTTCCGCGCCGCTGGATTAACCCGGCTCCGCGCATGGCTTTTGTTTGACGCCGCATTCTACGCGCGCCGCTTTGCACGCGCCCGGCCAATCCGCGAAGCTCGAGCGCCAGCTCATCATGAGCATCAACATCCTCGGGCTGCTGGAAGGACTGTCGTTGGGTGTGGCCGGCGGCGTGCAACCGGACTTACTCAAACAGATCATCCGCGACGGCATCGCCAACAGCAAAGTGCTCGGGCTGTGGGAAGCGATGGGCCCGCGCTGGAAAAGCATGCTCGAAGCGGCACCGCCCGGCGCCGAGCTGCCCAATATGCGCAAGGATCTGCACACGGCGCTCGAGCTTGCGCGCGAACTCGGCGTCAACCTGCCCGTCGGCACGCAGGCGTCGCTGATTGCCGACGGCGGCGTCGCCACTGGACACGACAATCCCCTTGCTTTAGTCGGGCTGCAAGCTTATGAGCACGGCGTGATGCGGTATGATGTAAGGATAAAAATGACGTCATCCCCGCGCAGGCGGGGATACAGCAAGTGATTCATGAATTTTCCTGGTTTCCCGCCCCGGCCCGATACCCGCCGGGGCAGGCTCTAACGCGCGGGAATGACGGACAAAAAGCTCTTCACATACATGCAAAAGGAATCCCGCATGGCCCGCATAACCTATGGCGATGAAGACAGGGACAAGGAAGTCGCCATACTAGCCACGCAGATTCGCGCCGAGCGTGACGGCAGGATACCGAACATCTACCGCATGCTGCTCAACAGCCCGCCCATCGCGCAGGGCTGGCTTAATTTGCTGACGGCGATCCGCCACAAGTCGACAGTCGCCGGCCGCCATCGTGAACTGGTGATTATCCGTATCGCGGTGATCAACGGCGCTGAATACGAGCGCTCCATCCATGTGCCGATCGCGCGCAAGGAGGGCATGAGCGATGCGCAGATCGAAGCCATCAATGACTGGCAGAACGCCACGGTGTTCGACGATGCCGAGCGCGCGGTGCTCGCCTACACCGACGCGATGACGCGCGACGTTCACGTGCCCGACGACGTGTTCGCTGCCGTCAAGAAGCATTTCGACGCGCGCACCATCACTGAGCTGACGGCGACTGTCTGCGCGTACAACCTCGTTTCGCGCTTTCTCGAAGCGCTGCAGATCGACCACGACAAACCCTGAAATACATTTCCGGAACCCCACCATGTCAAACACCGACCAAGCCGTACGTCACAGCGGCGCGCGCCCCGAAGTCAACAAGAAACTGCCGCGCAAATTGCGCATGATGCTTTCGCTGGAGGATTTCGAAGCGCCAGCGCGCAGCTATCTGCCGCGGCCGATGTACGGCTATATATCCGGCGGCGCCGAAACCAATGCGTCGCTGCGCGCTAACCGCGCTGCATTCGACGACTATGCTTTCGTGCCGCGCGCGCTGGTGGACGTTTCCGGGCGCTCGACGAAAACGACGCTCTTCGGCCAGGAATACGCGGCGCCGTTCGGCTTCGCGCCGATGGGCGGCAGTTCGATGGCCGCCTACCAGGGCGATATCGTACTTGCGCGATCCGCGGCACAAGCCAACATTCCAATGATCATGAGCGGCGCGTCGCTGTCGCGGCTCGAAGACGTGAAGCAGGCCGGGCGCACCGCGTGGTTCCAGGCCTACCTGCCGGGTGAAACCGGACCCATCACCGAACTCGTCGAACGCTGCGCGCGCGCCGGGTTCGAGACGCTCGTGCTCACGGTCGACGTGCCGGTCGGCGCCAACCGCGAGAACAACGTGCGCAGCGGTTTCAACCGCCCGCTGCGTCCGACCCCGCGTCTTGCGCTGGACAGCGCGCTGCATCCGCGCTGGTTTCTCGGCATGTTCATGCGCACGCTGCTCACGCAGGGCATGCCGCATTTTGAGAACATGGGGCCGCGCGTGCCGCTCATCACGCGCACCGGCGAGCGCGACAGCACTTCGCGCGATCAGTTATCGTGGACCCACGTCGAACTGATGCGCAAATTGTGGAAAGGCCGTCTCGTCATAAAAGGCATCCTCAACAAGGACGATGCCCGCATCGCGCGCGACAGCGGCGTCGACGGCGTCATCGTCTCCAACCACGGCGGGCGCCAGCTCGACGGCGCGACTGCCCCGCTGCGCGTGCTGCCCGGTATCGTCGACGCGGCGGGCAAGATGACCGTCATGATGGACAGCGGCATACGCCGCGGCACCGATATCCTGAAAGCGCTGGCGCTAGGCGCGCAGTTCGTGTTCGTCGGCCGCCCGTTTCTTTACGCCGCGGCACTGGGCGGCGATGTCGGCGTGCGCCATGCCATCAAGCTGCTGAAAGACGAAGTCGACCGCGACATGGCTCTGCTCGGCATCACCTCGCTCGCGCAAATGAAGCGCGAACTGCTGATGGAGTTAAAAAAACCGTGAGGGCGTGAGATGGTGAGAAGCCGTGAGAGCGTGAGGGGGCGAATGCGTTAATGCGTTAGGAAGAATTTCCACCACTTCCGCTCTCGCGCCCTCACGTTTTCATCCCCGCCCGGGCTTTCATCCATGTCCCTCCGTTTCATCGCCCACCTCGACATGGACGCGTTCTACGCGTCGGTCGAGTTGCTGCGCTATCCGGAGCTGCGCGGCAAACCTATTGTTATAGGCGGGCGGCGGCGCAACGCGCAGGATGCAGCGGGAACGACCGCGTTCCCCACGCTGCGCGATTACAAGGGCCGCGGCGTCATCACCACTGCGACGTATGAAGCGCGCGCGTTCGGCATTAATTCGGGCATGGGTTTGATGAAAGCCGCCAAGCTGGCACCCGATGCACTGCTGCTGCCGGCTGACTTCGACGATTACCGCCGCTATTCGCGCTTGTTCAAGGAAGCGGTGCGGGCGATTGCGCCGCAAGTCGAAGACCGCGGCATCGACGAGATTTACATCGACCTCACCGATCTCGTGATGTCGGACACCGCCGGCAAAGCTCTGGACCCGTGGTCGCGGGCGCGCGACATCGCGGCAACCATCCAGCAGGCGGTGCACGAAGCGACCGGACTGTCGTGTTCGATCGGCGTCACGCCGAACAAGCTGCTGTCGAAAATCGCGTCCGAACTCGACAAACCCGCGGGCCTCACCGTCCTGCGCGAATCCGATATCGCTGCGCGCATCTGGCCGCTAGCGGTGCGCAAGGTCAACGGCATCGGCCCCAAAGCGAACACACGCCTCGAAGCATTAGGTATCAGCACCGTAGGCGAACTCGCGCAGACTGACCCCGCCCTGCTCATCACGCATTTCGGCAAGAGCTATGGCGCGTGGATGCATGAAGCCGCGCATGGGCGCGATGACCGCCAGGT
>CANJHY010000138.1:0-12893 GCA_947474275.1 Betaproteobacteria bacterium | reverse complement strand
CTGTTCGTGCAGTACGACATTTACCATATGCAGATCATGGAAGGCGATCTCGCACCGACCATCGAGAAGCATCTCAAACTTATTCCGCATATGCAGCTCGCCGACACACCGGGCCGCCACGAGCCCGGCACCGGCGAAATCAATTACGGCTATTTGCTGCCGCATATCGACAAGCTCGGCTACCAGGGCTGGATAGGCTGTGAATACAAACCGGCCGGCAAAACTGTTGACGGCCTTGGTTGGTTTCAGAAATACAAATCTTGAACCGCGAAGGACGCAAAGGACGCGAAGGGAAAACAAGGGCAAACCCTACATATCGAATCCTTCGATTGATCCGTTTTCAAAATTACGCAAACAATAAAATTGAAGTATTTAATGGCTTTCCTTTGCGTCCTTCGCGTCCATTGCGGTGAAGCTTTTAGATTTTTAACTGGAGTGAGATAAAAATGGCAAATATCGGATTCATCGGTCTCGGCATCATGGGCAAGCCCATGGCGGCGAACCTGATCAAGGGCGGGCACAATCTGTTCCTGAATTCACGCAGCAGCGTGCCGGCAGAACTCACCGCCGCAGGCGGCGTTGCGTGCGCCAGCGCAAAAGAAGTCGCGCAGAAGTCCGACATCATCATCGTCATGGTGCCGGACACGCCGGATGTAGAGAAAGTGCTCTTCGCTGCGAACGGCGTCGCGGAAGGCCTCTCCAAAGGCAAGATCGTCGTTGATATGAGTTCGATTTCGCCAATCGAAACCAAGGGCTATGCCAAGCGCATCAATGGCCTGGGCTGCGAATATCTCGACGCGCCGGTCTCGGGCGGCGAAGTCGGCGCCAAGAATGCGGCACTGACTATCATGATTGGCGGCCCGCAATCGGCGTTCGATAAGGTCAAGCCGGTGTTCGAGCTGATGGGCAAAAACATCACGCTGGTCGGCGGCAATGGCGACGGCCAGACCTGCAAGGTGTGCAACCAGATCATCGTCGCGCTCAACATCGAAGCAGTGAGCGAAGCGCTGGTGTTCGCATCCAAGGCCGGCGCCGATCCAGCCAAAGTGCGCCAGGCGCTGATGGGCGGCTTTGCCGCATCGCGCATACTCGAAGTCCACGGCGAACGCATGATCAAGCGCACGTTCGATCCGGGCTTTCGCATCGAGCTGCATCAGAAGGACCTTTCGCTCGCTCTCGCCGGCGCGCGCGCCCTCGGCGTCTCGCTGCCCAATACGGCGACCGCACAGGAGCTTTTCAATTCATGCAGCGCCAATGGCGGCGCCAAGTGGGACCACTCGGCAATGGTGAAAGCTCTCGAAAAAATGGCGAATCACGACGTAGCAAAGTAGTGATGGGTAATGGGTAATGGGTAATGGGTAATGGGTAATGGGTAATGGGTAATGGGTAATGGGTAATGGGTAATGGGTAATGGGAAAACGGCTACAGGACGATAAGCGGGTATAGTTGATATTGATGCATCACCCATTGCCTATCGCACATCACCCATAACCGCTTTCAATGAACCAGCCCGCTCACCCTTCCGCGCTGAAGAAACCGCTGCCCGCGCCGCTGCTCGACACATTGCGCGCACTGCTCAGTGAGCGCGTCAGCGTTTCCGACGCGGTGCGCGCACATCACGGCAAGGACGAGTCCGCGCATCCGCATGCGCCGCCCGATGCAGTTGTATTCGCGCAGACGACCGAAGAAGTCGCGGCCATCGTCAAACTGTGCGCGCAGCACCATGTCCCGCTGATTCCGTTTGGCGCCGGCAGTTCGGTCGAAGGCCACGTGCTGGCCATCCACGGCGGCGTCGCGCTCGACCTCACGCGTATGAACCAGATACTCAAGGTGAATGTCGATGACCTCGACGTCACCGTGCAGGCCGGCGTCACGCGCAAGCAACTCAACAAGCATCTGCACGACAGCGGCCTCTTTTTCCCCATCGATCCCGGCGCCGACGCGACTCTCGGCGGTATGGCGGCGACGCGCGCCTCGGGCACCAACGCCGTGCGCTACGGCACCATGCGCGAAAACGTCATGGGGCTCACCGTCGTGCTGGCCGACGGCCGCGTGATCCGCACCGGCGGCCGCGCGCGCAAATCATCCGCCGGCTACGACCTCACGCGCCTCTTTGTCGGCAGCGAAGGCACGCTGGGCGTCATCACCGAAGTCATACTGCGCCTGCATCCCCAGCCCGAAGCGGTATCGGCCGCCATCTGCATGTTCCCCGGCGTCGATGAAGCGGTGCGCACTGTCATCGAAACCATCCAGATGGGCGTACCGATTGCGCGCTGCGAGCTGCTGGACGCGCTGACCATCAAGGCGGTCAATCGTTACAGCAAGCTCACCCTGCGTGAAGTGCCGATGCTGCTATGCGAATTTCACGGCACCCCGGCCAGCGTGGAAGAACAGGCGAAAACGGTGCAGGCCATCGCCAGCGAAAACGGCGGGCTTGATTTCGAATGGTCAACGCGCCAGGAAGAACGCACCCGGCTATGGCAGGCGCGCCACGATGCCTATCTCGCGTGCATGCAGTTGCGCCCGGGGAACCGCGGCGTGGCAACCGACGTTTGCGTACCAGTGTCGCGACTCGCGGAATGTATTGCCGCAACGAACGAAGATATCGCCAAAGCCTCGATGCCGATAGCCCTCTTCGGCCACGTCGGCGACGGCAATTTCCATCTGGTGATCCTGGTCGACGCCAAGAACCAGGCCGACCTCGATGAGGCCGAAGCCATCAATCACCGCGTCGTCATGCGCGCTCTTGCGATGGGCGGTACTTCGACCGGCGAACACGGCATCGGCGTCGGCAAACTGGATTTTCTGGATGCCGAGCACGGCGACGCGGTTTCGGTGATGCGCTCAATCAAGCACGCACTCGATCCGGACAATCTGTTCAATCCCGGCAAGGTCGTGCGGCTGTAGATTTTCCGCGCAGCACCAAGTGCTGCCGCTCAGTGCTCCTCGACGAACAACTTCCACATCACTTCCGGATGCTTGTTGCCGGCGTCGGTAAAAACCTGTTTCCACCACTCGAGCGGACGGACGGTGGTGTGGGCATTCTCGCCGTTCGGCAAAGTCGTCTTGGCCGGATAGCACGCAATCGCCGCGAACACGAAGCGGTTGGCGTAAGCGAACATTTCCGCCACTATCCACGGAATGTCTTCTTCAATGCAGTGTTCCAGCACGTCGGTTGAAATGACGCCGTCGAACTTGCCTTCCGGCAAGTGGCAGCAGGCCTCATAACAAGGATCGTAGCAACGCACTTCGTCGATGTCCCAGTAATCGATTACGCTGTCGCGCCTGCCTGCTCCCGGTATCTCTACGTTTGGGAGATCGTACTGATAGCCTTTGCCGCAGCCGTAATCGAGCACGGTGCGCGCGCCCGTCTGGTCGATCAGGTCCTTGATGCGCCTGGTATGCGGCAGCAGGTTGACGCCGGGATAGGTCTCATCCGACGTCAAGCCCAGCACCTGCTCGCCCTTGGTATGCAGCTCGCGGTAAAGGGCGACCATCTGGCGGTACTTCGCGCTCGGGTTGTCCCGGCTATAGGTCATAGTCAGATCACCAGTCGTTTGCGCAGGTCAGAAATTTCGGCGTCACGATATCCGAGTTCGCGCAGAATTTCGTCCGTGTGCTCGCCGCATTGCGGCGGCGTGCTGCGTATTTCGCTTGGCGTGCGCGTGAGCGTGAAGGGCTGGCCGACGAGTTCAATATCGCCCGCCAGCGGATGCTTGACCGGCACCGCCATGTTCAAATGCTGCACCTGCGGGTCGGAAAACACCTCGTCCATCCTGTAGATCGGCCCCGCCGCCACGCCGGCCGGTTCGAATATCTGCAGCCATGCCGCGGACGTTCGTGTCGCAGTGAATTCGGACAGCGCGCGGTTGCACGCCGCGCGGTTCTGCGAGCGCAGTTCGCCGGTCGAGAAATCAACTTCCTTCAGCAGCTTTTCGGCACCCAGTGCGCGGCACAGCCTCTCCCACATCGCCTGCTCGCCCGCCGCTATATTGATGTGGCCGTCGCGCGTCGGGAAGACGCCGGTCGGGATCGAAGTCGGATGGTCGTTGCCGGTCTGCCCCGGCACTTCATGCGAGACCAGCCAGCGCGCGGCCTGGAAATCGAGCAGCGCAATCATCGCCTGCAGCAGGCTCACCTGCACCCACTGCCCTTCGCCCGAGCTTTCACGCTCAAGCAATGCCGTCATCACGCCGAGCGCGCAGTAGAGTCCGGCCGCGGAATCCGCGACCGCGATCCCGGCGCGCATCGGCCCGCGGCCCGCTTCGCCGGTGATCGACATGAAGCCGCCCATACCCTGCGCGATCTGGTCGAAGCCTGCACGCTTCGCGTACGGTCCGTCCTGGCCGAAACCGGAAATGCTCGCATACACGAGGCTCGGATTGGTTTGCTTCAACGTCGCGTAATCAATGCCAAGCCGGAACTTCACGTCGGGACGAAAATTTTCCGCTACCACGTCGGCGCGGTCGGTGAGCTTGCGGAAAATCGCCAGCCCGTCGGGGTCTTTGAAATTGAGCGTGAGAGAACGTTTGTTGCGCTGCAGGTTCTGGAAATCGGGCCCGTCGCGCGGACCACCCCAGCCGTCAGACAAATGCAATTCCGGTGGCGACTCGATGCGGACCACGTCCGCGCCCCAATCGGCGAACTGGCGCACGGCTGTGGGGCCGGAGCGCACGCGCGTGAGATCGATCACCTTGAAACGCGCGAGCGGCCCTTGCCGCGGTTTGGCGCTGCTCATTACTCGCCTTTGAATTGCGGCTTGCGCTTGGCCGCGAACGCGGCGCGGCCTTCGACATAATCCTTGCTGCGAAAGCACTTGTCTATCATGGACTGCGCGCTCGTCAGATTCCGCATCGCCGGATCTTTTTCGTATTCCAGGAATGCACGCTTGATGGCAGCCAGGGTAAGCGGCGCATTGTCCGCAATCATCTGCGCATAGGCCGTCGTTTCGGCTTCAAGCTCGGCAAGCGCGATCACGCGATGCACCAGTCCCAGCCGCAGCGCTTCGTCAGCGCCCAACCGACGTCCGGACAGAAACAGGTCGCGCGCGCGCATCAATCCCATCACGCGTCCGAAACGCAATATGCCTTCGTGGCCGTAACCGAGGCCCAGCTTGCCAGCCGGCACCGCGAACACCGCATTGTCGGAGCAAAACCGCACGTCGCAGCTCGTCGCGAAATCGAGTCCGCCGCCTATGCAGTAGCCGCGGATCATCGCGATGGTCGGCTTACTGCATTCGTAGACGGCGTTATACGACGCCTCGTTGACGTCGTTGTAATGGCGGTTTTTCTGCGGATCGGCGCGCACAGACTCGAAACCCGAAATGTCCGAGCCCGCGGCAAATGCCTTTTCGCCGGAACCCGCGATGACTACGACCCTGATCGCCGGATCGTTTTCGAAATCGCGCATCACCGAAGGCACTGCTTCGGCCATGTCCATCGAAATCGCGTTGTGCTTGGCCGGATTGTTGAAAATCATCCAGCCGACTGCGCCGTCCGTCCGCGCGACGATGCGTTCGCTCTTGGTTTTCAGAGTAGAAGTCATCTCAAAAGCCCGTTCGCCCTGATGTATAGAAGGGCGAAGAGGTGCGTGGCTTGCAGCAACGGCGGCCATTCATGCTTCGATACCTCAGCACGAACGGCCTTAAGGGGATTTTTGAGATGGCTTCTAGTCACTTGCCGAGGTCGACCAACAGGTTGCCGGCACGGTCGACGCGCGCCCGCGCGCCCGGCGGCACTATCATGGTCGACGACGCCTCTTCGATGATGGCCGGCCCCTTCACGGCCGCGCCCACCGGCAATGCGTAGCGGTCATAGACCGGCATATCTGCGAACTTGTTGCGGTCGGCGAGCCACGCTTTGCGCTTGCCTTTAAGTGCAGCGGATGCAGCGCCCTTGCCGCCTTCGACTTTCAGCGCGGCGCGCCCGATAGGCGCCGTCAATGCGACGCGGATATTGATGACTTCCATTTCGCCGCCTGGCGGCACCTGCTGAAAGATGCGCTTGTACTCGGCAAGAAACGCCGCGCGTATGCCTGCCAGCGATTTCTGCGTGTAAGGCCCCCTGGGCAGCGCCGTCACGATTTCGAAGCCCTGCCCCACGAACCGCAAGTCGGCGGCGCGCACGACCGTGACTTTGCTTTTGCCGAGTAACGTTTCCGCGATGACATTCTGCGCTTCCTTTTCAATCACCTGAAACGCGCGCTCGAAAGCACCCCAGTCGAGTTCGTTCATTTTGCGCGCGAGCGTCGCCACGCGGTCAACGCGTGCCGGCGCCATCAACAGCCCCAGCGCCGATGCCACGCCCGCGCTCGGCGGACAGATTACTTTGGAAATCCCGAGCCGTTTCGCGACTTCGCAGCCATGCAGCGGACCACCGCCGCCGGTCGCCAGCAAAGCGAATTGACTCGCGTGATGACCGCGTTCGGCCACGTGCACACGCGCCGCCGCCGCCATGTTTTCGTTGACCACCGAATGTATGCCCCACGCGAGCTCGGCCACGGACAGGCTCGACTTCTCCGCGAGCGGCTTGATTGCCGCTTCGGCCTTTGCGCGATCTATGCTCACGGTACCACCGGCGAACGTCGATGCATCGAGAAAGCCCAGCACGAGGTTCGCATCGGTCACGGTCGGATGCACCCCGCCGCGCCCGTAGCACGCCGGCCCCGGCATCGCACCCGCACTGCGCGGCCCGACTTTCAGCAGCCCCAGCGCATCAATATCGGCGATGGAACCGCCGCCCGCCCCGATTTCAATCAGCTCTATGGTGGAAATATTGATCGGCAGCCCGCTGCCTTCGGCGAAACGCTTGGCGCGGCTTGCTTCGAATTGATAAGCGATCAGCGGTTCGCCGTCCTCTACCATTGCCAGCTTGGCGGTAGTGCCGCCCATGTCGAAGGCGAGCACGTCGTCGATTTTCGACCGCTTGCCGAACAAGGCTCCGGCCAGCGCACCCGCTGCCGGACCTGATTCGAGCATTTGCACCGGCACGCGCTTGGCTTCGGCAATATGAGTCAACCCGCCGTTGGACAACATCATGAAGAGCGGCGCCTTGATGCCAAGCTTGGCGATCTCGGTCGCCAGCAGGTCAAGATAACTCTCTGCAAGCGGCTTGATGTAGGCATTGACGACAGTAGTCGACGTGCGCTCGTATTCGCGGATCTGCGGCGAAACGTCGGATGAGAGCGACACCGGCAGTTGCGGAAACCCGGCCTGGATGAGTTTGCCTGCGCGCCGCTCGTGCAGCGGATTCGCGTATGCATGCAGGAAAGCGATCGCCAGCGATTGCACGCCGTCATTGACAAGACTGCGCACTCTTTCGATCAATGCCGCTTCGTCAAGTGCAAGCTGCACCTTGCCGTCGGGCCCCATGCGCTCGGGCACTTCGAGACGCCAGCGCCGCGGCACCAGCGGCTCCGGCAGCTCGATGAACAAATCGTAGAGCTCGTATTTGTGCTCGCGCCGCATTTCCAGCGTGTCGCGAAAGCCTTCGGTAGTAATGAGCCCGGTCGGCGCGCCTTTGCGCTCGATCAGCGCGTTGGTGAACAACGTCGTCGCGTGCACCATGCGCGTCACATCGCGGTACGCGAGGCGCTCAGTCTCGAACAAACGCTTGATGCCGGCCACCACGCCGCGGTACGGCGCGTCGGGAGTCGTCAGTTCCTTGTGGCTGTACGAAACCGCGCCGCTCTGGTCGTAAACCACGATGTCGGTGAAGGTGCCGCCGATGTCCAAACCTAATGCGTATTCCGCCATGAAATTCGTTCCAGTTATTTTTGGTTGATTTCGATTGAGTCCATCACCGTTCGCCCTGAGGTATCGAAGGGTGAACGCTCTCGCCCGACATATATTCTTGCGTGCGTCTATACATCAGCACGAACGGACTTAAGCAAGGCTATCAGGTCACATAACCCTCGCCGCGGTCCTCCGCGATGCGCGCCTGCTCGCGTTTCGCGGCACGCCCGTAACCGCCGCCTGCCGGCGTGCGTATCAATACCGTGCCGCCCTGCTCGATGTAATGCTGTGACTTGGGATTAACCGGCTTACCGTCGATGATGAGTTCACCGCAGGCACCCGCCTCGCCGCCCGCGATGCCGGCCGGTGCCGTTTCGGGGCGCGTGCGCTCGGCGAGAAACGCCACCGTCACCGGACCCGGCGCGAGGCTTTCGAACAAGACCTCCTGGCCGTTGCCGCCGCGGAATTCGCCGTTGCCGCCGCTGTCAGTGCGAAAACGCCGGTAATGCACTTTGAGCGGGACCAGCTGCTCGATCATTTCGACCGGTGTCGAAGACACGTTACTCGGCCACGACAATACATGCGCGCCGTCGCGTCCGTGTGCCGCGCCATAGCCGCCATTGGTAAAGAACATATTGGCGAACGGCGAGCCATCCGCGCGATGCCCGGTTGCATTGATGCACCACAGCGGCGAACCGACAGTTGCGACCACTTTCTCCGGCAGGGCCTTCGATAGCGCCTGTATCACCATCATTGGAAAGAAGTGCCCAATCAGCGCGCGCGCTCCACCTGCGGCGGGCGGTTTGGAGTTGGCAATCGAGCCATATGGCGCCTTGATCTTGATCGGCCGCAACACCCCTTCGTTGTTCGGAATATGCGGCGCCAATACGGCTTTCACGCCAAACGATGTGTACGCAATCGTGTAAGCCATGCAGACGTTGATCGCGCGCATGACCTGCGGCGCGGTGCCTTCGAAATCGATTTCGATGGAATCGTCCTTGACCGTCAGCTCCATTTCCAGCTTGATCGGCTCAGCGATGCCGTCGCTCAACGCGGTCTGCTTGTACACGCCGTTCGGCACCTTGCGGATGGCCGCGCGCATGGCCTTCTCCGAACGCGCATGGATTTCGCGCCCGAGTTCCGCGAGCGATTTCAGCTTGTGCTCTTTGAGCAGCGACATCACGCGGTGTTCCATCAGCGTGAGCGCCGTGAATTGCGCGTAAAGGTCGCCCATCACCTGGTCGGGCACGCGCACGTTCTTGCGGATGATGCGCTCCAGCGTGGGGTCGATCTTGCCGGCGTTCAAGGCCTTCATGATCGGAATCTGCAGCCCCTCCTCGTAGACGTCGCGGGCATCGGGCGAGCGTATGCGGCCACCGATGTCCGGCGAGTGCGCGACCGAGCCGGCAAAACCGACGATGCGCTTGCCGTGAAAGATCGGTTTCGCGACGGTGATGTCCGGCAGATGGCCGGTGCCGAGCCAGATATCGTTGGTGATCAGGATGTCGCCGGGCTTCAACTCACTCGGCGGATATTCCTTGAGGAAGTGCACGATGGTGCGCGGCACGGTGCCGATAAACGACGGAATGCTGTCGGTCGCCTGCGCGAGCGAGAGTCCGTGTTCGTCGGTCAATACGCACGCAAAGTCGTTCGATTCGCGCACCACCGTCGAAAATGACGTGCGCACCAGCGCCGCGGCGGCTTCGTCGGTGATGGATATCAGCCGCGTCCACAGCATTTCGAGGGTGACGGCGTTGAATTTCGATGTTGCCATTGCTTTCTCCTGTTTGAACTTAGTCGGCCCTGATACCGGCTGACTTGATGACCTTGGTCCACGTTTCGGTTTCGATTGCATTGCGCTTGATGGCCGCTTCTTGCGGACCGCCCAGCGGAGTGATGCCGAGCTCGGCCCAACGCGGCGCCATCTCCGGCAGCTTGAGCACCGTATCGAAATCGGCGTTGAGTTTGACCACGATATCGTGCGGCACTTTGGCCGAAACCGAAATCGTGTAATACGGCACCGCTTCATATCCGGGCACGCCGGAATCCGCAATCGGCGGCACGTCGGGCAGCGTGGTCGCGCGCTGCCTGCTCGTCACGCCGAGCGGGCGTATTTTCCCCGCCTTGATGAAAGGCAGCGCGGTCGGCACGTTCTCGAACATCAACTGGATCTGGCCGCCGAGCAAATCAGTCATCGCCGGGGCGCTGCCCTTGTAAGGGATGTGCGTTAGGTTCACCTTGGCGAGCGCTTTGAACAACTCGGCGGCGATGTGAGTCGCCGAACCGGCACCCGCGGAACCGTAATTGAGTTCGCCCGGACGTGCCTTCGCTAGTGCCAGGAATTCCTTCACCGTGCGCGTCGGCAGCGACGGGTGGACGACCAGCACGCCCTGGATTTCGGCGACGAGTATTACGGGCTGCAGGTCCTTAGCCGGATCGTACGCCAGCTTCGAATACATCGCATACGCGGCATTGTGCGTAGTGGTGCCGAACATGATGGTGTAGCCGTCGGGCGCTGACTTGAGGGTGAACTCCGCGCCGATATGCCCGCCCGAGCCCGCACGGTTATCGACGATGACCTGCTGGTTGTAGAGAGTGCCGAGCCTTTGCGCGAGGATGCGGCTCATCAGGTCGGCCACGCCGCCCGGCGCATGGGGAACAACGAGCCGGATCGGTTTCGTCGGAAACGCGCCCGGCTGCTGCGCGCCGCAAATGCCGGCGACGCTCAGCGCGACGGCCGTGCCCAGCCATAGTATGGTTGTTTTCATCGCAGCCTTTGACGTCGAATTTATTCCGGTTTGATGCCGGCAGTCTTGATCACGGCAGCCCAGCGCGTGAGTTCTTCCGCTATGAGCTTGCGAAACGCCGCCTGCGACATCGGTGCGGGTTCGAGCGCGCCCGAGGCGAAACGCTCCTTCACGTCCGGCATTGCTATGACGCGCAGCAAAGCGGCATGCAGCTTGTCGAGCACGGGCCTGGGCGTGCCGCCTATGCTTGCAATGCCGTACCAGTTGACGACCACCACGTCTTTGACGCCCTGCTCGCCGAAAGTCGGCACCTCAGGCAGCGACGAAATGCGCTTCTCCGTAGCGACCGCAAGCGCCTTGATGCGGCCCGATTTGATCAGCGCCATGGCCGGCGGCGCCGAGGTAAACGTGGTCTGGATCTGCCCGCCGATCACATCCGTCAGCGCGAGCCCCACGCCTTTATAGGGAACGTGCGTCAGCTTGACGCCCGCGCGCATTTGAAAGAACTCGCCGGTCAGATGGCTGCCGCTGCCGTTGCCGCCCGAGCCGAAATTGATCTTGCCCGGCTGCACCTTCGCCGCATTGATCACATCGCGCACGCTTTGATAAGCGCCCGGCTGCACCACCAGCAGATAAGGCGTGTCGGCCACGTCGGTGATCGGATCGAAATCCTTCACCGCGTCGTACTTGGCGTTCTGGTAGTACGACACGTTGATCGGCAGCGACGAATCGACCAGCAGCAGCGTGTAGCCATCCGCGGGCGCGCGCGCCGCGAGCTCGGTCCCGACCAGGCCGGCGGCGCCGGCGCGGTTGTCGACCACCACGTTCGCGCCGATCTCTTCGGGCAGCTTGAGAGCCACGACGCGCGCCACGAAATCGGTGCCGCCGCCGGGCGGATAAGGCACGATCAGGCGGATCGGCTTCACCGGGTAAGTCTGTGCAAACGCCGCAGCGCCGAAAAACGCCCCCGCCAGCAAGAACGCCATGCCGCTGCGGCCAACGATTCGTTTCATCTTATCGACCGCCCGTAAAAAAGTTGCTCAATCACCGCGAATGCCCGCGGCTTTGATGACCTTGTTCCACTTCTCGCGCTCCGATGCGAAGAATTTTTCCGCGTCGGCCGGCGAACCGCCCAGGGGGACCACCCCCATATCGATCCAGCGCGCCTGCATGTCCGGCGCCTTCAGGAATGCATTCATGTCGGCATTGAGCTTGCGGATAATATCGGTGGGGACTTTGGAAGGCGCCGCGATGGTGAACCACGCGGTGGCCTCGAAACCCGGCACGCCGGCCTCTGCCACGGTAGGAACATCCGGCATGCTCGGACTGCGCTCCTTGCTGGTCATGCCAAGTGCGCGCACTTTGCCCGCCTTGATCTGCGCAATGCCGGTCGGCAGGTTTTCGAACATCAACTCGATCTGCCCGCCGAGAAGATCCTGCATGGCCTGCGCGCTGCCCTTGTACGGAACGTGCGTGAGGTTGACGCCGGTGACGAGCTTGAACCACTCGCCGCACATATGCGTCGACGAGCCGCTGCCCGCCGTGCCGAAATTGAGGCGTCCCGGATTTTTTTTCGCCAGCGCAATGAACTCCTTGACGTTCAGCGCCGGCACCGACGGGTGCACGATCAGCACGTTCGGCACGTCGGCATACATCGCGACCGGCTGCAGGTCGCGCGCCGGGTCGTAGCCGAGCTTGGAATAAATCGTGTAGGCGGCGTGGATGCCGATGGTGCCAAACACGATGGTGTGACCGTCGGGAGCTGCGCGTGCCGCCGCTTCCGCGCCGACGTGCCCACCCGAGCCGGGACGGTTCTCGACTACCATCTGCTGTCCGTACTGCTGGGTCAGGCGCTGGGCGAGGACGCGGCCCAGCACGTCGGCCGAGCCGCCAGCGACGAAAGGCACGATCAACCGGATAGTCTTGGCGGGATATTGCTGTGCAAACGCCGGCGCCGCGACGAGAAGGCCCAACATTGCAATAACTGCCATCAATTTGCTCATTGCAAGCTCTCCCAGAATGCCGCCACGGCGAGATATGTACGGTTCGAGTATATCCCACGCTCCGCTAAATGCGCAGCAGCAAAACCGGGCTGCCTCCCCTGCCGTTTGTTAGAATGAACCGGTCAATTGCAAGGCTGGCTTTGAACCCATGAATACCGTCGCCGACCGTCCGGCTATCGACGTCGTCCGCCAACGCGCGGTCGTCGCTGCGCTCGCCGCTTTTTTACCGGAGCGCGCGCTTTTGTACGAGCGCGAAGACGTGCAGCCGTACGAATGCGACGGCCTTTCCGCCTACCGCCAGTTACCCATGGTGGTCACGCTGCCCGAAACCGAGGCCGAGGTACAGCGCATACTCAAAACCTGCCATGCGCTGCGCGTGCCGGTCGTCGCCCGCGGCGCCGGCACCGGGCT
>CANJHY010000137.1:0-13070 GCA_947474275.1 Betaproteobacteria bacterium | reverse complement strand
TGATGAAATAGCGCTGCGACTTGGGATCGGCGCCGGCGCTGATGCAGCCCTGCCCCGGGCCGCCCGCCGCGACGCTGCGCGACGGTGCTGCCTGGCCCAGCGCGTTGAGCATCGCCTCGGCGAGGATCATCGACGTCATATTGCGCGAACTCACTGCGGACGGCGGCTTTGGGTTGACCACCAACCCTTCCGCAGCAATAACCGACACCGCGCGATACAGCCCTTCGTTGGTCGGTACGAACGGGTCCACCACCGACTTCAGGCAGAAATAAGCCGTGGCGTAGGAGTGCGTCAGCGGCACGTTCTTGCCGCTCGCGATCTGCGGCGAGCAGTCCGACAGGTCGAGCGTCAGGTGGCCGTCCTTGATCGTAAGCGTGACGGCGAGCTTGATGCGCTCGCCGCTGACGCCGTCTTCGTCGAGCCAGTCAACGGCGCTATATGTGCCTTCTTTCAGCACGCTGCGGATGCCGGTGCGCACGCGCAACTCCGTCGCATCGAGCATCTCGTCCACGCACTTCAGCATCGTTTCGTAGCCATACTTGACAAACAGCTCCTGCACCCGCGCGTTGCCGCGAGTACAGGACGCCATTTGCGCCATGAGATCGCCCTCGCCGTAATGCGGCATGCGCGAATTGAGGTGAAACATCTCCAGTACGTCGGCGCGCGGCTTGCCGGCCACGTAAATCTGCACCGGCGGTACGCGTATGCCTTCCTGAAAAATGCTCACGCTGTCGCCGGCCTCGCTGCCGGGCACGCGGCCGCCAACGTCCGAATGATGCGCGACCGCTGCGGCAAACGCGACGAGGCGTCCTTCGTGGAAGATCGGCGTCGCCACGGTGCAATCGTTGAGATGCGTTACACCGACGATATAAGGATCGTTCGCCAGGAATGCATCGCCGGGGCGCAAGGTCTCAGCGGGAAACCGCTGGAGGATTGCGCTGACCAGCCGCAAGGTCGAACCGAGGTGCGCCGGCGCATTGGTCATCAGCGACAGCGCACGGCCGGTCGCGTCGCAGATCGCGGTCGAGCAGTCGGCGCGCTCCTTGATGTTCGGTGAAAATGCAGTTCGCACGAGACTCGCCGCCATTTCGCGCGTCGCTGCTTCGAAGGCGCTGGCGATGATTTCCAGTTGGGCGTGTGCCATTTGCTGTTACCCCGTTACGTCAAATACTTTTTGCCGCGGATAAACGCAGATAAACGCGGATACGTCAAAATAAAAATCTCGTGCCTTTAATTTCATCTGCGTGTATCTGCGTTTATCTGCGTTTATCTGCGGCTATGAATTGAGCTTGAGCAATAAGTTTCCTGCCGCATCGACGCGCGCCGCGAAATCCGGCGGAATCACCGTCGTGCAGTCCATCTGCTCGATGACGGCAGGCCCGTGAAACTGGTCGCCCGTGAGCAGCGCGCCGCGGTCGTAAATCGGACAATCGACGAAACCGCCGGCGTTTTCGAAAAACACTTTGCGTGTCGCGGTCGGCACGAGAGCGCCGGTGCGGGCACTTGGCTGCGCGCCGGCGAAATCGGCACGCTCGACGGTGAGACGCGCGCGTAACCTGAAAGTCACCAGCTCGACGATTTTTTCCGGCGAATCGTAGCCGAACATCTCATGGTGCGCGCGGTTGAAGTTCGCTTTCAGCACAGCCAGCGATTTGCCGGCGAACGGGCCCGCGGGCACGTCTACCGTCAACTCGTGGTTCTGTCCGGCGTAACGCGCATCGACGGTGCGCGCGAGCTGGAGCTGGGCAGCGTTCTTCATGTTGCCGGCAAACGCTGCGCGCCCCTTGTCTTCGAGTTCGCGGTAAACGCCATCGACGACGGCGATGCAGTCAGTTGCGGCTTCGCTCGTCATGCGCGTGCGGCTGAAATCCGCCTGCAGGTCGTTGACCAGCACGCCCATCGCGCACAACACGCCGGGAGCGGGAGGCACCAGCACGCCCGCGACACCGAGGTTGCGCGCAACAGATGCCGCATGCACGGGACCTGCGCCGCCGAACGCGACCAGCATGAAATCGCCGGGATCGAGACCGCGCTCGACCGAAACAAAGCGCACCGCGTGCGCCATGTTGATATCGGCGATGGCGATAATCGCGGCCGCCGCGTCGACGACATCAATATTGCGCGGCTTGGCGACGTCGCGTTCGATCACCGCGCGCGACTTCGCGGCGTCTATCTTGAGCGCACCGCCGAGCAGAAACTGCGGATTCAGACGTCCCAGCACCACATTGGCATCGGTGACGGTCGCGCGCTCGCCACCGTGGCCATAGCAAGCGGGCCCCGGCCGTGCGCCCGCACTGTGCGGGCCGACCTGCAGCATGCCGCCGGCGTCGAGACCGGCAATGCTGCTGCCGCCGGCGCCCACCGTGTGCACGTCGAGCGCAGATGCTTTTAACGGCACGCCATTGATCATGCGGCTGTGGCTCAATTGCGGCCTGCCGTTTTGCACCAGGCAGACGTCGGTGCTGGTGCCGCCCATGTCGAAGGTGATGATGTTGGCGTAGCCGCCTTGCGCTGACACATAGACCGCACCGCTGACGCCGCCGCTCGGCCCCGAGAACAGCGTATCGATCGGCCGCTCGCCCGCCTGGTCGGGCGTCATGATGCCGCCGCCGGAGTTCATGATGAACGGCGCTTCCGGAACGGCGAGCTTCGCTACTTCAGCCTCGAACGCGCGAAAGTAATCGCGCGTGGTCGGCATCAAATAGGCGTTGACCACGGTCGAACTCAAACGCTCGTACTCGCGGAATTCCGGCAGCACGTCGGTCGAGATCGACACGTGTGCGGCGGGCCAGCGCTCGCGCAACCGCGCCGCGATCGCGCGTTCGTGCGCGGGATTGGCGTAAGAGTTGAGCAGGCAGACGGCAATCGCCTTGACTCCCGCTGCCTGCAAACTATCGATGGCGGCGTCCAGACTGGCGGTGTCGAGCGCCGTCAGCACGCCGCCGTCCGCCGCGATACGCTCCACCACCTCCTGGCGCAACTGGCGCGGCACCAGCGGCTCGGGCTTGGACACGAACGCATCGAACGTATGCGGCCGCGTCTGGCGCGCGATTTCAAGCAGATCACGAAAGCCCGCCGTGGTGATGAGCCCGGTCAGCGCGCCCTTTCTTTCCAGCAGCGCATTGGTCATCACGGTGGTGCCGAGACCGACGAAAGCCACCCCGGCGCCAGTGCCGCCAATTTTCGCAAGGATCTCGCGGATGCCCGCCAGCGGCGCCAGATGCGGCTCGCCCGGCGTCGACAAGAGCTTGTGCCGCGCCACCGCGCCGCTCTCCGCATCGAGCAGAAAAAGATCCGTGAAGGTGCCGCCGACGTCTATGCCTATGCGATAACGTGCAACCAAAATAATGCCTCTTACTTGTATGGAGCCGCGCGTTGCGCGCGCACTACTGTTCGATGCGGATGTTCGCGGTCTTGATGATTTTCGCGTACAGCGCGGTTTCCTGCTTTACGTAGTCGATGAATTGCTGCGGCGTGCTGGTCGTCGGTTCGGCACCCTGCGTCGAGAGTATCTCCTTGACGTCCTGCTGCGCCATGACGCGCGTGATGTCTGCCAGCAGCTTGTTGACGATCGGCTGGGGAATGCCGGCAGGTCCGACCACGCCCCACCAGGAAATCGACTCGTACTGCAATCCGGATTCGATCACCGTCGGCACCTTGGGCAGCACCGCGAAGCGCTGCTTGCCGGTGGTGGCCAGCGCGCGCGTCTTGCCGGCCTGCACCTTGGGCAACCCGGAAGGCATGCTGTCAACCATGAACGACACCTGGCCGCCGACCAGGTCGATCTGCGCCTGCGAACTGCCTTTATACGGGATGTGCAACACGTCTATACCCGCCACGCTCTTGAAATATTCGCCGGCAAGATGGGTCGTAGCACCGATGCCTGCCGACGCGAACGTGAGCTGGCCGGGATGGCGTATGGCCAGCGCAATCAGTTCTTTCACGGACGTAACGGGCACCGACGGATGGCAGACGACGATATTCGGCCCGGCGGCGGCGAGCGAGATGAACGTGAAGTCCTTCAGCGTATCGAAAGGCAGCTTCGCGTACAAGCTGGGAGCGATGGCATGCGTGCTGGGCGCGATACCCAGCGTATAACCGTCAGGCGCGGCTTTCGCGATGGCATCCGTGCCGATGTTGCCGCCGGCGCCCGGACGGTTTTCGACCACCACCTGCTGGCCCCATATTTCACCGAGCTTTTTCGCCAGCACGCGGCCGACCAGATCGGTGCCGCCGCCCGGCGTGTAGGCGACGAGGATGCGCACGGTTTTGGCGGGGTAGTCCTGCGCGAACAGCGCGCCGGCCGCTGCCGTCGCGAAAACAAAGCCAACGACCATTGAAAGTTTACGTCTCATGACAACCCTCCATAGCTTGCAGCAAGCGGCAACGGCACCGCGTTAATCGAAACTGCTTGCTCCTGCCTCCAGCATGCCCTGCTCGGTGCGGCCGCGCTGATGGCGGTGCCTGAAGAGGTGCGACTTATGTTGTGGAACAGATTATACCGAGTCCCGGCAATTATAGCGCCGCGTGCCGGCTCACCTATGAACGATGCGCAACTTACCGCATATCAACGATGCGGCACATCTCGCATATAATCCTGACTCCAGGTTACAGGACTACGCCATCATGTTCGCCCCACCGCAACTCATCGAAACCGAAGTCTTTGCCGCCGTGCCGCAGACGCTGCGCAAAAGCCACGTGCCGGCCGACCGCATCGCCGCCGGCGGCGGTCCGCTTCCAGCCGGCAGTTTTCTTGAGGGACCTTCGTTCGACCGCGCCGGCAATCTCTATGTCGTCGACATTCCGTATGGCCGCATTTTCCGCATTTCGCCGCAGGGCAAGTTCGAAGTGGTCGCCGAATACGACGGCGAACCGAACGGCCTGCGCATCCACAAAGACGGCCGCATTTTCGTCGCCGACCACAAGTTGGGAATCGTTATCCTCGATCCCGCCAGCGGAAAAATCACGCCCCATGTCACGCGCTATCACCGCGAGCACTTCAAGGGCGTCAACGATCTGACCTTTGCTTCCAACGGCGACCTTTATTTCACCGACCAGGGCCAGAGCGACATGTCAGACCCGACCGGACGCGTTTATCTCTACACGGCGGCCGGCGTGCTGCACAAGCTCGCAGATTGCGTGCCGAGTCCGAACGGGTTGGTGCTCAATGCGAAGGAAGACACGCTGTTTGTCGCTGCGACGCGCGCCAACGCCGTGTGGCGCATGCCGTTCGCGCCCGATGGCACGGTAGCGCGCATGGGCGTGCAGATCCAGATGTCAGGCGGGCGCGGCCCGGACGGCATCACCATGGACGAACACGACGGGCTCGTCGTAGCGCACCCCGACATGGGGGCGGTCTGGATATTCAACCATCGCGGCGAACCGCTCTACCGCGTGCAGTCTTGCAGCAGCGACTTCGTGACCAACGTCGCTTTCGGCGGGCCCGACCGCAAGACCATCTACATCACCGATTCCGGCAGCGGCTGCATCCTCACCGCGCGCGTGCCGACAGCGGGACGCCTCTTGTATTCCCATATGTAGTAGTGAAAAGCTTTGAGGAAAAGCTTACACCGCCAAGGACGCGAAGGACGCAAAGGAAAAGCAAAAGAAAGGAAGATATAAAGTCGGGTTTCGAGAGTAACTGCCATCTTGTCTCTATCGTCAATTTTTCACTCAAACTCCATCGCACTTGAATCTTCCTTCGCGTCCTTGGCGTCCTTGGCGGTTCAAGATTTTTTATCTTTGCCCTGTTAATCATGGACCTTAACGCCGCCGACACCCGCGCCCGCCTCGAAACTTTCCTGCGCGCCGCGGCAGCTGCTAGCGCCGTGAGCATTAGTCAGCTCGCGCGCATGAGCGGCGGCGCGGTGCAGGAAAACTGGGCGCTCGACGTCGAAATCACCGGTGGCACGTACGCCGGCCCACAGCAATGGGTGTTGCGCACCGATGCCGCGGCGCGGGTCGAGGCAAGCCTCAAACGCAGCGAGGAATTCGAAATCCTCAAAGTCGCGTACGCGGCGAACGTCCACGCACCGCGGCCGTTGTTCCTGTGCAGCGATATGGCAATCACCGGGCGCGAATTCTTTATCATGCAGCGCCTGCCGGGCGTGGCGAGCGGGCATCGCGTCACACGCGAAGCCGCGCTGGTTCCGGACCGCCCGCACCTGGCGCGCGAACTGGCCGAGAATCTCGCGCGCCTGCACGCCATCAAGCCGCCGCAACCGCAACTCGCGTTCCTTTCAACGATGCTGGCACGTGACAACATCGCACACTACCGAAAATACCTCGATCAACTCCCCGCGCCGCACCCCGCACTCGAATGGGGGCTGCGCTGGTGCGAACTGAATGCACCGGCCACCGAAGAAACCACCTTCATTCACCGCGATTACCGCACCGGCAATTACCTGGTGCACGACGGCGGGCTTGCCGGGGTGCTCGACTGGGAATTCGCCGCGTTCGGCAATCCGCTCGAGGACGTCGGCTGGATCTTCGCCAAGTGCTGGCGCTTTGCCGGCAAGCAGCGGCCGGCCGGCGGCGTTGCCGAGGCCGCGGATTTTCTCGCGCCCTACGAGCGCGCTTCCGGACGCACCGTGACGCCCGCAGCACTCGTATACTGGCAGGTCATGGCGCATATCCGCTGGGCCGTCATCGCATTGCAGCAGGCGCAACGTCATTTGTCCGGCGTTGAGCGCTCGCTCGAACTCGCCCTCACCGGCCGCATCGTCGCCGAACTTGAATACGAGATTATTGCGCTAACCGTAAAAACAACCGCCGATGAACGCCGATAGACGCCGATGAAAACCAGCGAGGCAGAAAAATCAAATGTTATGCCTCGCTCAAAAAATGTTTTTTATTTATCAGCCTTGCTTCCATCTGCGTTCATCCGCGTTCATCGGCGGTTCCAACAGGTTTAGGACATGAAAACCCCGCCCAACGCTGCCGACCTGCTCGCCATCGCGCGCTCTACGCTGCTCGACAAACTGTTGCCGGGGCTGCCGGAAGAGCTGCGTTACGACGCGCTGATGATAGCCAATGCGATGGCAATTGCATCGCGGGAGCACGCGGGAGCTGATCAAGCCATGCACGCGGAATTTGCACGGTTGCAGAAGCTGCTTGGTGAAACCAGCGAAACTCCTGCCGGGCCGGCGCTTGCAACGTCACTCGCCAGGCTCAACCAGCGCCTCGCGTCGGACATCCGCGCCGGCGGCTTTGATGACAAGGCACGCAAGGCATTGCTGGATCATCTCGAAAAAACATCCGCGGACGAGCTCGCGATTTCAAACCCGCGCGCTCTGCAGACCTGATTCAACATCAGACACCAATGACTACTGAACAAATGTCGTTCGAACCGCTGACACCGACCGCATTCCTGCGGCGCTCGGCCACCGTGTTCGCCGACCGCATCGCCGTCATCGACGGCGACCTGAGCTACACCTACGCGGAGTTCTACCAGCGTGCGCTGCGACTGGCTGGCGCCCTGCGCGCCATGGGTATTAACAACGGTGCGCGTGCCGCCGTGCTGGCGCCGAATACCCACATGCTGCTCGAAACACACTACGGCGTTCCGCTGGCGGGTGCCGTGCTGGTTGCGCTCAATCAGCGCCTGACCGCCAGCGATCTCGCCTATGTTATCGAACACAGCGCTGCGCGCGTGCTCATCTACGACCACGAATTCGAAACGGTGGCGCTGGAAATTGCAAAGCAAACCGGCGCCGGACTAAAACTCGTGCGCGCTGGCGGCAAAGACGAATACGAAGCCTGGCTGGCCGGCGCAACTCCACACGCGGAACCCGTCGCCGACGAACGCGGCATGATTTCGATCAATTACACCAGCGGCACCACCGGCAAGCCCAAGGGCGTGATGTATCACCACCGCGGAGCCTACCTGCAGGCGCTCGCGATGGTGGCGCACATGCGGATGGACTGCGCCAGCACTTACCTGTGGACGCTGCCGATGTTTCATTGCAACGGCTGGTGCTTTACCTGGGGCGTGACCGCGGCAGGCGCCACGCATCTTTGCCTGCGCAAGCTCGATCCCGAATTGATTTGGCAACATTTGCGCGAATCCGGCGTCACTCACTTTTGTGCAGCACCTACCGTATTGATCATGATTGCCTGGGCTGAAGCGGCCAAGCAAGTCAAGCTGGCGCACGCGCTACAGGCCGCCACCGGCGGCGCGCCGCCGACGCCGGCAATACTGACGCGCATGGCGGAACTCGGCATCAATGTGACGCACCTCTACGGCCTCACCGAAACCTTCGGGCCGGCGGTCGTCTGCGAATGGCGCGAGGACTGGAACAAACTGCCGATTGAAGAACAAGGCCGCATCAAGGCGCGCCAGGGTGTCGGCAACGTGATCGCCGAGGAATTGCGCGTCGTCGATGTGGACGGGCGCGACGTGCCGGCAGATGCCAAAACCATCGGCGAAATCGCGTTGCGCGGGAACAACGTCATGCTCGGCTACTATCGCGACGACGAAGCAACGCAGCGCGCCGCACCCGACGGCTGGTTCCGCACCGGCGATCTCGGCGTCATGCACGCCGACCGCTATGTCGAAATCAAGGACCGCTCGAAAGACATCATCCTCTCGGGCGGCGAAAACATCGCGTCGCTGGAAGTCGAGCGCGCGCTGACCGCGCATGCGGCGGTGATGGAAGCCGCAGTGGTCGCCGGCCCTGACCCGAAATGGGGTGAAATCCCGGTCGCCTACGTCACGCTGAAACCGGGCGCCACCGCGAGCGAGACCGAACTGATTGCCCACGCGCGCGAGGTGCTGGCGCATTTCAAGGCGCCGAAGAAAATCGTGTTCGGCGACCTGCCCAAGAACGCGACCGGCAAGATCCAGAAATTCGTTTTGCGCGAACGCGCTAAAACATTACTGCAGAATGGCTAGCCGCAAAGGCGCAGAGGCGCAAAGGTTCCCGATCCAAAAATAACGGCACAGACCCGAAAGCGGCGACATTGAAACGCACAATCTTTTTGTTTTCCGTTATGCATCGTTTTTCTTCGCGCCTTTGCGACGAATATTTTTTGAGAGATTAAATCATGGATTTCACGCTTCCGACCCACGTTGAAGATTTCCGCCTGCGTTATCGCGCGTTTGTCGCCGAGCATCTGCTCCCGCTCGAAAGCGACCCCGCATCGTTCGACGAGCACGAAAACATCCGCCTCGACCTGCTTGAAAAAATGCGCGGCAAGGCCAAGGCGGCAGGCCTGTGGCTGCCGCAGATGCCAAAAGACTCCGGCGGGCAGGGTCTCAGCATGACGGGCATCGCCGCCTGCTATGAAGAAATGAACTATTCGATTTTCGGCCCGGTGGTTTTCAATTGCGCCGCGCCCGACGACGGCAACATGCGTTCCTTGAACCAGGTCGCCACCGCGGCGCAGAAAGAACGCTGGCTCGCGCCCATTCTTGCGGGCAAGGTCCGTTCGTCAATCGTGATGACAGAACCTGCGCCGGGCGCAGGCTCCGACCCGACCATGATGCTCACCACGGCGACGAAGCAAGGCGATAAGTGGGTGGTGCGCGGCCGCAAATGGTTCATCACCGGCGCGGGCGTCGCGCAGCATTTCATACTCATCGCCAAGACCTCGGACGACAAGCGCAAGGGACTCACGGCTTTTCTGTTCGACCGCGACCAACCGGGCTGGCGCATCGTGCGCCGCATTCCCATCATGGGGCCGGAGGAGCACGGCGGGCATTGCGAACTCGAATTCGACGGCCTCGAAATCGCCGATGAAAACCGGTTGATGAATGTCGGCGACGGGCTGAAATATACGCAAATACGCCTGGGCCCCGCGCGGCTCACGCATTGCATGCGCTGGCTGGGGCTCGCACGCCGCTCATTGGCGATTGCAGCAGACTACGTTGAGCAGCGCAGCGGACATGGCGTGAAGCTCGCCGACCGCGAATCGGTGCAATGGCTGTTGGGCGATGCGGCGATGCAGATAGAAATCGGCCGCCTGCTGGTGATGCGCGCGGCCGACAAGCTCGATCGCGGCGATTACGCGCGCAAGGAAGTTTCGATGGCCAAGGTCGCGGTCGCCGATGTGCTGCATCTGGCGGTCGACACCGCCATACAGTTGAACGGCGCGCGCGGCTATTCGAAAGACACGCCGCTCGAATGGATTTACCGCTACGCGCGCCAGGCGCGGCTGGTCGACGGCGCGTCCGAAGTGCACAAAATGGTGCTGGCGAAATCTTTCATGCAGGAGCGCGGCGAATTCTGGTCGTGGCGCTGACACGCTCTATTTCATCGGCGAGGCCGGCAATCACCTTGCCGAATGCGCGACGAATCCCGCTGGCACGGGCAGTCATGGGCTCAGTCCCCGGCACCTTCCGCCAGGCGTGGCATTTCGAAACGGTCGGTGATGCGCGTATAGCCGCCTTTGCCGGCGAGGCGCCCGATCGGATTCACGCGGCCAACGTCGACGTGATAGCGGTCGTTGACGAGGCCGTCGTCGTAGTGGAACCAGACCACTTCACCGATCACCAGATGGTTGGGGCGGCGGCCAAGCTCGAGTATCTGTATGAGTTTGCACTCCATGGCCACCGGCGCTTCCTTGATGCGCGGCGGGCGCACCATTTTCGATGGCACGGCGGTGAAGCCCGCTTTTTCGAGCTCGTTGATGCCACGCGGATAGTCGACGGCGCACACGTTCATCCCGTCCTTGATGGCGTCGCTCACGATATGCACCACGAATTCCGGACAGTCGCGGATATTCGCCACCGTGTCCTTGGCGCCGGACTCCTTGTTGCCTACCGAGAAGCAGAGCATCACGGGATCGGAACCGACCGCATTGAAAAAACTGAACGGCGCGGCATTGGGTCCTGTCGGCCCCAACGTCGTCACCAGAGCGATCGGCCGCGGCGTAACAGTGCCTACCAGCAATTTATATTGTTCGAGCGGGGTAAGCTTGGAGGCATCGAAATCAGACATGGGTATTCCCTGGTTTGAGAGTTATTCGGGTTGAATATTCGCGGTTTTGATCAGCTTGGCGTATCTCACGACTTCGCTGCGGTAGTGCGCGGCGAGTTCCGCGGGCGTGCTGCCCACGGGATCGGCGCCGTCGTGGGACATGTAGTCGATGATATCCGGCGCCTTTAATGCCTTGAGTATCTCGCTGTTGAGCCTGGTGACGATCTCCTGCGGCGTTCCCGCCGGCACGAAAAAAGCGTACCAGTTGTCGGACTCGAACTCCGGATAGAACGATTTCATCGTCGGCACATTGGGCAGCGCCGACGAGCGTTTGGCGGTCGTCACTGCGAGCACCCTGACTTTGCCGCTTTTCATGAAGGGCTGGGCCGAGAGCAGTGGCACGAATGCCATGTCGACTTCGCCGGCGAGCACCGCGGTGGTGGCGGGACCGCCCCCCTTGTAGGGAACATGCGTGACTGCGACACCGGCATACTGCTTCAGCATTTCTATCGACAGATGACTCGTCGTGCCGACACCATTGGAAGACGCGTTGAACTGGCCGGCGCGCTTCTTGGCCAGGGCCACCAGTTCCGGCACGCTTCTGACCGGCACGCTTGGATGCACAGTCAGTACCAGCGGCACCGAGGAGACCCACGACACGGGATCGAGGTCCTTGACCGGATCGAACGCGAGTTTCTTGTACAAGCTCACATTGACCGCCAGCGACGCACTCGAAAACAATATCGTATAGCCGTCAGGCGCCGCCCGCGCGACCGCCTCGGCACCTATCAATCCACCCGCGCCGGTGCGGTTATCGACGACGCATGTCTGGCCCAGCGTCTCGTAGAATTTTTTAGCGAACATGCGCGCCTGAATGTCGAGTCCGCCGCCCGGCGTGAACGGCACGACGATGCGAACCGGCTTGGCAGGCCATGTCTGCGCCGGCACATCGGCAGCAGTGCAGGCCAGCATTGCGAATACCGCGCCAGCGCAGCTCAAGCTCTTCATGCACCGCCCTTTCAACCGCGATAAACCGGTGCCGGCTGGGAAAAGAACGACAGCAGAATGTGATACACCATCATGTAATTGATCTGCTGGAAGCTCGCGTGCGAAATCCCCGCCATCACGGTGAACTGCTTGTCGGGGTTCGGCAGCAGCTTGAAAAACTCGATCAGATCATCGAAGCCCGCGATACCGTCGAACTCTCCGCGCATGACCAGGACCGGCACCTTGATCTTCAGCGGATCGACGATCGGCAGTCTCGAGCACATGTCTACATAGGTGCCGGTCGGCATGGAATCGTCGAGCGCCAGCACCGCGTCCGCAAACGCATCCACCACTTTTTTCTCGGCGCAGCCCGGATGATCGCGGTCGAACACGCTATGCATGAACGCGCGGTCGATCGGGCGCCGGTTTATGGTCAGGAACTGCGGCAGTTTCTTGCGCCGCTCGTCGAGCGTCGGGCTGCCCTTGCCCGTCCAGACAAACGCATCGAGAACCACCCGCGCCACGCGTTCGGGATGCCGTTCGGCAAACATCGCCGCGCGCAATGCCCCGGACGAGATGCCATAGACGAGAAAATCCTGCACGCCGCGCGTCTTCATGATGTAGTCGGTCGCCGCCTTCGCATCATCGGCGCCGTTGGAAATATCGCAATTGATGTCGCGCGTCTTGTCGGAGCGTCCGTAGCCTTCCATGTCGAAGCACCAGGTGTCGTAACCCTGGGAGGCGAAATAATCCATCGCCGACGAGTACGGGCGGCCCGGCACCTGCAAATCGAAAGTCGGGGTCGATGCCATCGATGAGCCGTGGATAAACAATACCGTGCCGCGCACGGGCTTTACGGTGGCGGGCTTCTCAAACAGAAAAATTTTGACGTCGCCCTTCTTTGTCCAGTGCTCCTGACCTTTTGCCGTCACGGTTGCCTGCGTGCTCATTGAAACTGCTCCCGGTTATGTGATGCGGCGCGCAGTGCATGGACCTCGCGCAGGCGCAAAAGATGCATTTTATACCGCCCGTCTCGCAGCGACAGCAAAAAACGCCGGTCACACGTATAATCCGCGCTCCCTTCCCTCTCGCGATACGCAGTTCGCCGCACGGCTTTCCATCACATGTTTTTACTGGAACACGACGCCAAATCACTGCTCGCTC
>CANJHY010000136.1:0-13070 GCA_947474275.1 Betaproteobacteria bacterium | reverse complement strand
TGTTGCGAGTTCTTGATCTGTCCGGTTTTGTAGCACGCCAACTGTCCGGTCGTCATATTGCCCCGAAGGGGGTACGAGATGAGCCGGACGAAGCTGCTACAGGAGATACGGAAGATGAGATTTGTAAAGGCGTATGGGGAGTGGAATGCAGGACGGCTGACGCAGGCCGAGGCAGGCCTGGTGCTGGGAATGTGCGAGCGCAGTTTCCGGCGTTATCTGTCGAAGTATGAGGCGGACGGACTGGAGGGCTTGATTGACCGGCGGCTTGAACAAGTCTCGAATCGGCGCGCGCCGGTCGATGAAGTGATGGCGCTGAACACGCAATATCGAACGCGGCATAACGGCTGGAACGTCAAGCACTTTCACAGTTGGTATAAACGTGAGGGTGGCACGCGCAGCTACACTTGGGTCAAACGGCGTCTGCAGGAAGCGAAGCTGGTGGCCAAGGCCGCGCAGCGCGGAGTCCATCGGAAACGACGCGCGCGTTGCGCCCTGCCGGGCATGATGGTCCACCAGGACGGCAGCACCCACGAATGGGTACCCGAGCAGCAGTGGGACTTGATCGTGACCTTGGATGACGCCACCAGCGAACACTACTCGATGTTCTTCGTCGAGGAGGAAGGCACGGCGAGCAGCATGCGGGGCGTGCGCGAGGTGATTGAAGAACACGGCCTGTTCAGTTCGTTCTACAGCGACCGGGGTAGCCACTACTGGCACACGCCGCAGGCCGGTGGCAAGGTCGATAAAGACAACCGCACCCAATTTGGACGCGCCCTGCAGCAGTTGGGCATCGACATGATCGCCGCCTACTCCCCTGAGGCGCGCGGACGCTCCGAACGGGCCTTTGGAACGCATCAGGGCCGTTTGCCGCAAGAATTGGCACTGGCTGGCATTACCGATATGGCGCAGGCCAATCGTTATCTCACTGATGTCTACCGGCCTGCGTTCAACGCCGAGTTTGCCCAACCGGCGATGGAAACGGGGACCGCCTTTGTGCCATGGATCGGAGGTCAACTTGACGACACGCTGTGCGAGCAATACGAGCGCACGGTGAGCGCCGACAACTGCGTACGCTTCGAGACGCTGAGCTTGCAGATACCGGCAGATCGGCATCGCTGCCACTCCGTCAAGGCTCGCGTGCGCATACATCGATATGCCAGCGGCGAATTGGCGGTGTTTCACGGACCGCGCAAGTTGGCCGACTACAACCGCGAAGGAAAAGCGATCAATCAGAACTTGAAACAGGCCGCCTGAACCGTCCGCCAGACGCGCCGTCGAGGGTGGGAAACGGCTTCGGGCTACGCCCTGCACCGTTTCCCGCCCTCGACAGAAAAAGCGGACAATTCATGTGCTACGAAACCGGACAAGTCTAAAAACCCGCGACACGCTCCTGCAGATCAGTCGGCGCGTATCCCCGCGTCCTTGATGACTTTCGACCACTTGGCGATTTCGTTTTTCAGGATGGCGGCCAGTTCGTCCGGCGAACTCGTGCCCGGCTCGACGCCTGCCGCCGCGAAACGTTCGCGCACGTCGGATTGGGCGACTGCCTTTTGCAATTCGGCGTTCAGGCGGGTAACGATGTCGGCCGGGATGCGCACCGGGCTCAGCTTCGCGGCGAGCACGCGCCCGACGACGTCGGTGCCGCCGCCCGGCGGGAAAACGTCGACGATGCGCACCGTTCTGTTGGGATAAGTCTGCGCGGCCGCGAATTGCGGCGCACTGAAGAACGCGGCGCTGATCAGGAGCAGCGCGACTGCATCACGCGGATGGGCGGCATTCATGAAGGCCTCTGAAAGTCAGACGGTGTTTTGAATCCAGCACATTGCCGGTTGCGCCAGCGGCGCCCACACGGCCCGGTTTATATGCAACCGGCAAACCATGTTAATGTTCAGCACCGTTTATCTTTCAAGAGAGCACACTTTCATGGCAACCCGTAACGCCAAGGCCGCCGCGACGCCTTTTTGCATGACGATCACATTCGAAATCGATCCCGCGGACGAAACCCACTTCAACGACGTCTACGACAACGACCACGTGCCGACCATCATGAAATTGCCGGGCATGCTCGAGGTCATCCGGTATCGCGACGCCAAGGCCAGCGAGAAAGGGTTTTTGGTCTACACGGCGCTTTATTTGTACTCGACGGAAAATCTCCACGAGACGCCGGAATGGAAAGTGTTGTCCGACCAGGGCCGCTGGGCTCCCGACATACGGCCGAAATTAAAATCGCGGGCGCGCCGCGCCGGGCCCGTCATCGCGCGCTTTTCCAAATAGCGGACGGTGGCAATCATGTCTACATGTTCTCCTCAACTCGTTGCCGAACTCGCGCCCACGGGCAGGCTGCGCGCGGCCATCAACTTCGGCAATCCGCTGCTCACCGCGAAAGACACCGCAACCGGCCAGCCGCGCGGCATTGCGCTCGATCTCGTGGCGGAACTCGGCCGGCGGCTTGGCGTGCCGGTCGACATCATCGGCTTCGATTCACCGGGGAAACTGGCCGATGCCGTGACGGCGGGCGCGTGGGACGTCGGCCTCATCGGCGCCGAACCGCAGCGCGCGCAGCACATCGCGTTCACCGCCGCATACCTCGAGATCGAAGCGACCTATCTCGTGCCTGCCGGGTCGCCGTTGAAAACGATCGCCGACGTCGACCGCGCAGGCGTGCGCATCGCGCTGCTCGCGCGCAGCGCCTACGATCTTTACCTCGCCCGCAACGTCAAACACGCGCAGCTCATCGGCGAAAAAAGTTTCGACGCCGTGTTCAACCGTTTCATTGCGGACAAACTCGATGCCATCGCCGGGCTGCGCGCGCAGCTGGTGGACGATGCCGCGAAACTGCCAGGTTCGCGCCTGCTGGACGGCCGCTTCACCGCCGTCCAACAGGCCATCGGCACACCGAAGGAGCGCACCGCCGGCGCGCGCTACCTGAGCGGGTTCGTCGAGGACGTCAAAGCCACGGGGCTCATGGCGCGGATTATCGAAAACAACGGTGTGCGCGGCGTGTCGGTCGCGGCGGCGGCGTAAAGACGCGGCGGCGCTGACGCGGGCTGAGCCCGGGACTGCGGCTCGCGGAAGTCCGCGGCAAAAATAATCGGGGAGCAGCGGCCTTGGGCCTGACCAGCGAACTGTGCACCATCATTCACGCGACACGCTACGAGTCGCTCGGCGCCGCATGCGTAGCACGCGTCAAACAGGCGATCCAGGACGGCATCGCGGTGGCGCTCGCCGGCTGCGGTCAGCAGCCGGTTGCGATCGGCGTGGCGCACGCGCAGAGTCTGGGCGGCGCGCCGCAAGCGAGCGTCTGGGGTTGGGGCTTCAAGGCTTCGGTGGTGCAGGCCGCGAATATCAACGCGATGGCGACCCACGTGCTCGACTTCGAACCGATGTGGAGCCCGCCGACGCATTCCGTATCGCCGACGGTGCCGGTAGCGTTCGCGCTTGCCGAACTGCACGGCGCAACCGGCAAAGACATCATCACCGCAGTGGCCAAGGGCCTTGAAATCCAGGGGCGCCTGCAGTACGCGGGCGATCAGTTCGCACCCGAAGACCTCACGTTTCACCCGCCAGGCGTCGCCGGCGTGTTCGGCAGCGCCGTCGTCGCTGCGGACCTGTTGAAACTCGACGTGATGAGTATGCGACGTGCGCTCGGTATTGCGGCTTCCCGCGCGGGCTCGCTATTGGCGAATGTCGGCTCGATGACCAAGTGCACGCATTGCGGCAACGCCGCCGCCAGCGGACTCGACGCGGCGCTGCTGGCACAACGCGGATTCACCGCGAACCCCGACGTGCTCGAAGCGCACAAGGGCGTGATCGCGACGTTTTTCCCGAACAGCTTTGACGCGGCGCGGCTGCTCGACTACGGCAAACCCTGGCGCGTCGTCGATCCGGGGCTCGCGATCAAGCTGTTTCCTTCGCAGTACGGCACGCATTACGCGATCACTGCGGGACTCGATATTCACGCGCAGGCCGGCGGCGCCGAACGTATCCGGCAGGTGCGCATCGTGTCGCCGGTGATGAAATATATCGACCGGCCGCAGCCGGCGACGGGCCTCGACGGCAAATTCAGCCTGCAGTACGGCGCGGCGGCGGCGATGCTCGACGGCAAAGTCGGCATCGCATCGTTTACCGATGAGCGCCGCCACCGCGCCGACATGGTCGGCCTGCTCGCCAAAATCACGTTGACGCAGGATCCGTCCATCGTCGGCGATTTTCACCACATGCACGTCGCCATCGAAGCCGACCTCATCGACGGCAGCCGCATCAGCGCGATCTGCCGCGGACCGAAAGGATCGTGGGGCGTACCGCTCGACCCTGCCGCCCATCGCGACAAGCTCCTCGACTGCATGAGCCGCGCCCTGCCGCCGGCGCAAGTCGACGAACTGCTCGGCCTCTTCGAGCGGATTGAGGCGCTCGACGCCGGTGGTGTGAAAAAATTAATCGCATTGATAGCCTCGGCGACTCAACAGAAAGAATAGTCATGCACAAACACCCAGAACTCATGGCCGCGGTTTTGCTGATTGCTGGATTGCCCTGCGGCAGCGCGCTCGCGCAAAACGCTTATCCGAGCAAGCCACTCAGACTGATCGTACCGTTTGCACCTGGCGGCGGCACCGACATCGTCGCGCGCCTGCTCGCGCAGAAGCTCACCGAGTCTTTCAAACAGACGGTGATCGTCGACAATCGCGCGGGCGGCGGCGGCACCATGGGCGCCGAAACCACCGTGCGCGCGACACCCGACGGCTACACGACGATCATCATGTCGGGCAGCTACGCTACCAACGCCGCAATGTACAAATTGCCGTACGACCCGGTGAACGACGTCGTGCCGATGGGGCTCATCGGCGATACGGCATTCATCATCGCGCTGCATCCGGGCGTGCCGATCAAAAACGTGGGCGAACTCGTCGCGTTCGCCAAGGCCAAACCGGGCGCGCTCAACTACTGTTCGTCAGGCACCGGCGGTATCGCGCATCTCTCCGGCGAATTGTTCGACATGCTGGCGGGGACGAAGATGACGCACATCGCGTACAAAGGCACCGGCCCGGCGCTGAACGATCTTCTCGGTGGCCAGATTCAGCTGATTTTCGGCAGCGCGCCGGCCACCATTCCGCTGGTGCGCGCCAACCGCCTGCGCGCCATTGCCGTCACCACTACCAAGCGCTCGGCGGCTCTCCCCGATCTGCCCACCGTCGCCGAGGCCGGCGTTCCCGGTTATGAAGTCGTGCTGTGGTACGGCGTGCTGGGGCCCAAAGGCCTGCCGAAAAATATCGTCCAGCGCTGGAACGCCGAAATCCGCAAAGCCACCAAGCTGCCGGACCTCAAAGAGCGGCTGATTTCCGAAGGTTTCGACATCGACGACAGCCCGCCCGAGGTGTTTCAGGGCATGTTGAAGCGCGACGTCGCCAAGTGGATCAAGGTCGTCAAAGAGGCGAAGGTCAAGGCGATCGAATAGCAGTCCTGCACGCCGTCCCCCGGGCCCTCTGCAAAGAATTCCGCTTTGGGGGATAATGCGGGTTATGAACGAAGAACAACCATCTACCGAACAGCCCGGCGAAGCACCTTTTGTGGACGCGCCGCCCAACGACGCTCCCCAGGCCAAGCGCCAGCCTGACCCGCGCAGCCGCTTGCGCGAACTGCTCGCCGTACCTGAGCGCGACCGTTCCGATGCCGTCTGGGACGAAATCATTTCTCTCGAAATCGACATGGCGCCGGGCAACCGCGCGCTGCCGGCGCAGGGCGAAGGCGGCGGCGGTGGCCGTCAGCAGCAACAACCGGGCGCACGGCAGCAACAGGGCCGGCGTCCCGAGCAACAGGCCCGCCAGGGTCAGGACCCGGCAGGCCGCAACAAGTCAGGCAAGCGCTTCTTCCAGAAACGCAAACGCGGTCCCGGCGCGCCGAACGACCGCTAGTCGGCTCTGCCGCTGCGCGAGCGGCGGGCCTTTTCGAGAGACGCAAGGCGAGAGACGAGAGGCGAAAGAGCCGTAAAACCTCCGTCTATCGTCTATCCTGCAACTTCGTCTCTCCAAATTCTAAAACCCGCCTCTCGGCTAAGCACGTCGCTCAGGACTTTACTTCATCCGCGTTTTCAATCGGCGTGTATGCCGGCCGCTTTCACCACGGTCGACCAGGTTCCCCGTTCCTTCTTGATGTGAGCGGCGAGTTCGGCAGGCGTGCTGCCGACTGACTGCGCGCCGACGCCGAGGATTTTTTCCTTGATCTCGGGCAGTGCCAGCGCCTTGATGATTTCCTGGTGCAGGCGGCTGATGACGGGGGCCGGCGTTCCCGCTGGCACGACCACGCCGTGCCAATCCACCACTTCGTAGCCGGGCACGCCGGACTCAGCGATGGTCGGCACGCCCGGCAGTATGGGATCGCGGTTCAGCGTGCTCACGCCGATGGCGATCTGGCGGCCCGATTTGAAGTGCGGCAGTGCCCGCGCACATCAGCAACGCGGACAACAACGGAAACGGCATGCTATATGAGACGAAATTCATTTTTATCTCCTGATCCGGTTTCACCGCTCGCGCAGGGTGGAATAGCCACTTACGCCCTCACGCTCTTCACGACCTCACGCTCTCGCGGCCTCACAGCCTCTCAATCGATCTTGATGCCGGCTTTCGCTACGATCTTGCGCACGACCTCTATTTCCTTCGCAATGAAGGTGCCGAACTCTTCGGGCGTACCGGGAGAGGGCACGAGGCCGTCCTTCAGCAGGCGCTCCGACACTTCCTTGCTGCGTAGAACTTTGCCGTATTCGCTGTTGAGGCGGTCGATGACTGGGCGCGGGATGCCGCGCGGGCCGACGATGCCCTGCCAGTCGAAGGTATCGTAGCCAGGCACGCCGGACTCGATGACGGTTGGTAACTCGGGGGCTGCCGGATTGCGCTGCGCGCTCGTCACCGCGATCCCGCGCAGCCTGCCGGCGCGCACGTACGTGATGACGGAAGACATGCTGCCGAAGACCAGCGAAGTCTGCCCTGCGATGGTGTCGACGACGCCCGGCCCGGTGCCCTTGTACGGGATGTGCACCATGCGGGCTCCCGTCATGTTGGCGAACAGTTCGGTGACGAGATGCACGTTGCCGCCGGTGCCGCTCGACGCGTAGTTGATCGAATCGGGCTTGGCCTTGGCGAGCGCGATCAGTTCCCTGATGTTCTTCACCGGCAGCGAAGGGTGCACCGACACGATGTACGGCCCGCGCGACAATTGGATGATGGGCTGCATGTCTTTAACCGGATCGTACGGCAATTTGTAGAGGCTGGGGATGATCGAATACGTCGTCGACACCACGGTGAGCGTGTAGCCGTCGGGCGCGGACTTGAGGCCGACGTCATAACCGATGATGCCCGAGGCGCCGACGCGGTTCTCGACGACGACGGTCTGCCCGATGGCGTCCGAGAGGTGCTGCCCGGTGAGACGGCCCATGAAATCGGCACCGCCGCCCGGCGCGAACGGCGCGATGACGCGTATGGGTTTCGCGGGCCACTGCTGGGCGCACGCGAGCGACGAAGCCGCTGCGATACTTAACGCAATGACAGTGCGGATTACTGCGAGCGCATGCGGCGCACTATCGTGATGCTGACTGCGCGGACTATGCACCGCAAGCAAGCGCAAAGCGGTGCTGCGCCGAGAAGACGCCGAGTGATTTTTCATACCCACCTCCTAAGCACAGTGTATGCCACTTGGGGACGCAGGATTGAGGATTGAGTTTCTTCTAGTAGCCAGATCTCACGCCTCTCGCCTCTCGCCTCTCGCCTTACCCCTCACCCCCCAGCTACAACGTCGCCACGAACTCTTCTATCAGGGAATTAATCTTCGCAGGATTCTCGGTCGGCGGGAAATGCCCGACACCGGCGAGCTTCAGGTACTGCGAACCCGGCACCGCTTCGTGGATTTCTTTTTCGTACTCCGGCGGTTTGCCGGGGTCATCGAGACCGCGCAGCAGCAGCAGTTTCGGCTTGAGCGTGCCGATGCGGTCGCGCACGTCGAAAGCGTCTATCGTTTTCAAATCGTGCAACTGCGACATCGGGCCGACCTGGCGGTGGCGCTCCATCAGTTTCTCACGCAGGCCGGGCTCGACGAATTGCATGGTGTGCGCCTGGAACGCGAGCCACTCCTCGTATCCCTTCCCGTTCGGGTCTTGCTCGGCACGTAGCCGCATCTCGTACGTGCCCGGCGGACGCGTCTTCGGCCGCGCAGCGACAGTCATGATGACCATGCCCTTCACTTCGTCCGGATAATCGAGG
Organism: Betaproteobacteria bacterium; assembly: GCA_947474275.1. GTDB lineage: Bacteria > Pseudomonadota > Gammaproteobacteria > Burkholderiales > SG8-41 > PALSA-1004. The sequence continues at coordinate 4,824 of CANJHY010000136.1, read as the reverse complement.
CCGTATTGCAGCGCGATCGACGCGCCCAGCGTGTAGCCGACGAACACGAAATCTTTTTTCAGGCCCTGCGCCCACAGCCAGCCGCGCACCCATTCCATGTAACTTTTGATGTCCGGACACGGTGCGCCCTCAAGGTGCCCCGGCAAAGTGGGTGCCACGCTGCCTTTGAAATGCTTGAGTTGATAGTAATAAGCGTCGGCGCAGGCGCCGGCGCCCGGGCCGTGGAGAAATACGAGTTGCGGCATGTCAAATATCCTTCCGGAGCCGTGAGGTCGCGAAGTCGCGGGATCGTCAGTGGATTTTACCCCCCCTCACGCCCTCACCGCCTCACCATCTCACGCCCTCACGTTCTCACGCTCTCACGCCCCCTCCCGTTGCACGCTCAGTGCACGGCGACTATAGTTCGCTGTCACACACTGCTGCCAGTCGCTCATCAGGGAGACGCCATGCATCCGTTCACACGTTATCTTTTTGTTGCTCCGTTCGCGTTCGCATCGCTCGCCTGTGCCCAGGCGTGGCCGGCGAAACCGATCAAGCTGATCGTCAACTTCGCCGCGGGCGGCTCGACGGACGTGATCGCACGCTCCATGTCGTCGCCCTTGAGCGAGACGCTCGGCCAGCAGGTCGTGGTCGAGAACCGCGTCGGCGCCGGCGGCAACATCGGCCTCGAAGCGGTTGCCAAGTCCGCGCCCGACGGCTACACCTTGCTCCACTCGTCCGATGGCGCTGTCCTCATCAATCCGCATTTGTACAAAATGGCCGTTGACGTCGCCAAGGACTTGCTGCCGGTCGCGCCCACCGGGCGCGCGGCGATATTTTTCGTGGTGCGGCCGGGATTGCCGGTGAGAAACCTCCCCGAGTTCGTCGCCTACGCCCGCGCAAATCCCGGCAAGCTCAACTACGGCTCGGCAGGCATCGGCACCTTGCAGCACATCGCCGCCGAAATGATGATGCGCGCGAGCCCCATGCAGGTCGTGCACGTGCCGTACAAAGGCTCGCAGCAGGTGCTGGTCGATCTGATCGGCGGCCAGGTCGACTTCACGTTCGACCTCGGCGCTGCGATCCCGCATATCAAGACCGACAAGGTGCGCCTGCTCGCCGTGCCGGGCGCCACTCGCTCGCCGCTTTTCCCCGACACGCCGACCATGGCCGAAGCCGGCACGAACGTGGACATTGCATGGCTCTCCGGCGTCTACGCGCCGGCCGGCACGCCGCGCGAGATTGTCCTGCGTCTCAATCGCGAGATCGCGCGCATCATGCAGACGCCGGAAGCGCGCGCCATGCTCGCCAGCATGCAGGCCGAAGCGGTCGCGCCGATGTCGCCGGAAGAATTCGCAGTACAACAGCAGCGCGGGCGTGACCGCTTCGGCGATGTCGTGCGCGAAGCCAATATCCGCCTTAACTAGAAAGCGCGCGAAATATCATGCATCGACTGATCAGGTTTACGATTTTTGCGGGCGCAACAGCGCTGTGCATGGTATCCGCGTCGCTCTCGGCTCAGCCGGTGCAGAAAGACTATCCGAACAAGCCGATCCGCGTGGTCGTGCCGTCGCCGCCGGGCGGCCCGCCCGACCTCATCATCAGGATGCTGGCGCCGAAATTGAGCGCAGCGCTGGGGCAGAACCTGGTGATCGACAATCGCGCCGGCGCCGGTGGCGTCGTCGGCACCAACTTCGTGGCGAAGGCCGCGGCGGACGGTTACACGTGGCTGTTTACCACCGCGTCGCACACCAATACGCCGCCGTTCAACGAGAACGTGCCCTTCGATCCGGTGAAAGATTTTTCGCACGTGTCGCTGGTGGCGCAGAACTTCGGGCAGGCCCTCATCGTGCCGCCGAACTTTGCGCCGAAGACCGTGCAGGAACTGATCGCGCTCGCGCGCCAGCAGCCCGGCAAGCTCAACTACGGCCACGCGGGCATCGGCACCGCCAGCCACATTCCCGCCGAAGTGATGAAGTCTATGAGCGGCACCGACATCGTCGCCGTCCCGTACAAAGGCGTGCCCGAAGTCATCACCGACGTGCTCGCCGGGCGCATGGACATCATGTTCGTCGGCACCCAGCTCGCAGCACCCCTGCTACAAAGCGGCCGGGTACGCATACTCGCGCTCACCGGGGCGAAACGCTGGAAGGGTTTGCCGGATATACCGACCATACAGGAGGCGGGTTTCAAGGATTACAACCTGATCAACTGGTTCGGCCTGTGGCTACCGGCGGGCGCATCGAAGGAACTCGTCGCGCGCCTGCACGCGGAAATCGTGAAAGCGCTGGCGGATCCCGAAATCCTGCGTCAGTTCGATGTGCAGGGACTCGAGGCCGTCGGCTCGAAGCCTGACGACTTCGCGCGGTTCGTCGCCAAAGAGTCGGCGTTCATGACGCAGCTCGCGAAAAAACTCGCAGCGCGCAAGTAAGCACTGCGCGGGCGTAGTCTGACGCAAAAACTGTAATTAGAAGCTGTCTCAAAAACAATTTGGAACCGCCGATTAACGCCGATTAACGCCGATATAATTCCAAGCCTTTACAGGTATCAAGGTCAAATCCCTTGATCTTATCGGCGTTCATCGGCGGTTGCTTGTCGGTAGTGTATTTTTGAGATGAGTTCTACAATGCGTCGCCTGCTGATTGACCCGCCGACACCCGGAATACCTTTGGCCGAGTCCGCAAACAGTCGTTACACCCTGATGTCCCTGGCATTGCTGCTGTGCAGCGCGCCGGCGCAAGCCGACACTTGCGTCGCCGAAGGGTGAGAGGCGAGCTTCGCCGAGAGACGAAGCGACAGGATAGACGATAGACGGAGGTTTTACGGCTCTTAAGCCTCTCGTCTCTCGCCCGGCGTCTCTCCTGATGGTCAGGCGTTACCCCAAATAATCCCTCTTTCCCACTGCCACACCGTTATGCCGCAGGATGGCGTAGGCCAGCGCGCAATGAAAATGAAAGTTCGGCAGCGCGCGCGTCATCAAAAAACTCGTGCCGGTGTAATCAACCGAAACATCGCGGCGCATGAGCGTCACTTTCTTATCTTCTGAACCGTCGATCTGCTCCGGCTTTAGCGTCTGCATGTACGCGACGGTCGTTTCGACGCGCGCGATCAGCTCGGCGAGACTCTTTTCACTCTCCTCAACCTTGGCCGGCTCCTGCCCCGCCAGCCGCACCACGCTGCGCGCGTGATTGGTGGCTTCCTGCACCTGTTTGGCGAAGTGAAACATGTCCGGATACAAGCGGTAGCTGAGCAGGCTTCCCTCGTCGCATTTTTTTTCCGCGTAATGCGCGGCGGCCTTTTTCAAGCAGCCGGCAAGGCCGCCCAGCAATTTGATATAGACGGGAACAGACGCCTGGTACATGGATAAAGCCATGGGTAACTCCAATCGAGGATTGTGCGGAATGAGTGCGGGATCATAACCCGTATGGGAACCCAAATGCGGAGAGACGCGGGGCGAGAGACGGTAGACGGAGGTTTTAAGGCTCTTGCGCCTCTCGTCTCTCGCCTGGCGTCTCTCGGCGAAGCGCGGCTCTCCTGGCGAGCCGACGCTTCGCGGCGCCCTCACGATCTCCCGTCACTTGTTACCTTCATCCTTCATGCGTTAACGCTACCCCTGAAACTTAGAGTGCCTAGCATAATGAAACACGTGTGCGTTCATTATGCTAGGCACTCTTAGCATAGCGCTCCGCCAGTTCCTGCTTCGATGCGAAGTATGCGCGCAATAGTCGCGCATGCGCCTCGCGGGCCTCCGCGTCGCAATCCGCGCGAGGGCTCGGCTCCGGATCGAAATGATGGAAGCGGTCGACTCCGCGCACGAGCTTCGCCGACAGCCGCACGCTCCCGGTGAAGCGCACGCGCGCGGGAATGTAGCTGATGCCGACGCCGATGCGCCGGTCGTCCGAACGATTCGGCTCCGAACCGTGCACGGCGAGCGTGTGATGCAATGAGAATTCGCCGGGCTGCAGCGGCATTTCCACCGCCGTGCTGGCGTCGTAATCGGGCGCAATCGACTGGCCGCGCGGCAGCATGTTGCGCGCGCGGCCCTGGCGCACCGCGTGATGGAGCTGGCCCCCCTTGTGGCTGCCGGGGATCACTTTGACGCAGCCGGCTTCGGAGTTGGCGTTGGTCAGCGCAACCCACGCGGTCACGTGTTCGTGCGGCTCCAGCCCGAAGTACGACGCGTCCTGGTGCCAGTCGACGATGGCGTCGTCGCGCGGTGGCTTGATCCACATCGTGAGCTGGTAGACGAGGATGTCCGGCCCGATCAGATCCTCGATTGCATCGAGCAGCGCCGGCGTGCGTATCATCTCGTCCGCCCACGTAAACAGCATATGCGTCTTGGAGCCCGACTGGCCGACGCTCAACGGGCCGAACTTCCGCTCGCCCTCTTCCAGCCGCGCACGGTATGCAAGAGCTTCCTGCACGGGAAACGCGCGCACCGGCGACACGTAACCGTCGCGGCAATACTGCTCCACCTGCTCGACTGTCAGCTTTTTGGGCATGCGTTGCCTTCTACTCGATGCGGGCGCCCGACGCTTTCACGACCTTCGCCCATTTGTCCGTTTCCCTGCGCAGGTGATCCGCGAACTGCTCCGGCGTGCTGGCGATCGTATCGAGGCCCAGCTCAGTCATGCGTTTCATCGTCGCCGGCGCCTTGAGCAGCTTGACGACCTCCGCATTGAGCCGCGCGACGATTTCCTTCGGCGTGGCGGCCGGCGCCATCAATCCGTTCCAGGTGGTGACTTCGAATCCGGGCAGCGTCTCGGCGATGGTCGGCAGGTCGGGCATGACCGCCGAGCGCTTCAGCCCGGCGACTGCAATCCCGCGCAACTTGCCGCTCTCGAC
>CANJHY010000135.1:0-13094 GCA_947474275.1 Betaproteobacteria bacterium | reverse complement strand
TGAGCACATACCCCCGGGGATTTCACCGGAGGGAAACTACACAAAAATGAGAATTCAAGGTTCAAATCGGCACCAAGAAAAATCGGCTGTAAAGCCGCGCCAGTATTGGCTTTCAAGAAAATTAACACCCGTTTAACCGGACACTACTGTCTCCTCCTGATAAGTAAAGTTTGAAGTTCCTTTGGTCCGCTGAATTGTTTTTTTTATTCTTATACTTATCAGGACAACGCGCGTCGTACTTAATTCAATCGCAAGCTTGCTTGACCTCCATCAAGATATTGAAAATCCGGGCGTAGCGCCGTCTTGCTCATTTCACCAGCACCACCGGCACGTCGGCCAGATGCAGCACCTTGTTGGCGACGGACCCCATCAGCATGTTGGCCACCGCGCCCATGCCGCGCGTGCACATCACCACCTCGTCGAGTTTCTTTTCCCTGACATACTGGATTATGGTTTCAGCCGCCTCGCCGACGCTGATGTGATGCTGGTATTTCATCCCCGCATCGTCCAACAATTTGCGCGCGGCCACGAGCGCCTTAACGCCTTCCTCGCGATGAAATTTCTCCGCCTCCTCGTGCACGCCCCGCACGGTGCCGGGGAACGGATGCTGCACGTTGAGCAAATGAATTTCGGGCGACTCCTTGTAGAGCGTGTTTTGCCGGATCAGCAACTCGACCGCGTGCAGACAGTTTTTCGAGCCATCAACCGGAACCAGAACTTTCAGCATCGCGAGACTCCCTATTCAACTCTACTTGGACTGCTGCTCGTCGGCAGCCAGATCGATCACTTTCTCTTCCGCATGCGCCGCGCGCGCCACCATGACTTTGCCGGCAACTATCACCAGCGCGGCGCCCAGGATCTGCGCCCAGCTGATTTCGCTCACCAGCGGCGCCAACGGCACGTGAATGTGCATCCACGACATGTTGGCCGCGATCCAGTCCACCAGTATCGGGTCTGTGATCAGCATTTCACCGGCCACCCAGCCCAGCAGGGCCGCACCGCCGGTAATGATCATCGGATAGCGGTCCATCAGCTTCAGGATGATGGTGCTGCCGAATATGATGAGCGGAATGCTGATTGCCAGGCCGAGCATCAACAGCACGTTGTCGCCCTTGGCGGCCGCGGCCACGCCGATCACGTTGTCGAGACTCATCACCAGGTCGGCGATCAGGATGGTGCGTATCGCGGTCCACAGATTCCCGCCGCTCTTGATGCCGTCTTCACCGTCCTCCCCGGGCACCAGCAATTGCACCGCTATCCAGAACAACAGCACCGCGCCGACGAGTTTGAGATAAGGCATCTTCAGCATCTCGACCGCGACTATGGTGAGGATGACGCGCATGACGATGGCGGCAACCGAACCCCAGATGATCGCCTGCTTTTGCTGGTGCGGCGGCAGCGAGCGCGCCGCCAGCGCGATCACCACCGCATTGTCACCCGACAACACGATGTTGACGATAATGATCTGGCCAAGGCCGATCCAGAACACGGGATTAGACAGATATTCGATCATGCGTGTGGCTCCTCGAAGTGCATGTTATGCGTGACTGCCGCGCGGGCACTCCGCGCAGAGGTCGGAACTATACACGGGACAGGTAAATGCGTCACGGGTGGGCACCGCGAATAACTACCGCGCACGCGCCAAATCCCGCGCGCCGGGTTTAGAACAGGCCCACCACCTTGCCATCGTCGGTGAGATCGATTTTTTCGGCTGACGGGACCTTGGGCAGGCCCGGCATGGTCATGATATCGCCGCACACCATGACGACGAATTCCGCGCCGGCCGCCAGCCGCACTTCGCGCACGTTGATGGTGTGCCCGGACGGGGCGCCGCGCACCTTGGCATCGGTCGAAAACGACGACTGTGTCTTGGCAACGCATACCGGGTAGTGCCCATAACCGTCGTCCTGCAGCTTCTGAATCTGGCCGCGCACCTTGCTGTCGGCAGTCACTTCCTTCGCGCCGTAAATCTTGGTCGCGATTTTGGTGACCTTTTCCCACAGCGTGTCGGCGTCTTCATAGACGTATTTCATCGGCGTGGGCCTGGTCTCGATCAGTTCGACGACCTTGCGCGCTACATCCGCGGCGCCAGCGCCGCCTTCTGCCCAATGGCGGGCGACCAGCACCGTCGCACCGAGGGCTTCGACTTTTTTCTTCAGCAAGTCGACTTCGGCATCGGTGTCGAACGTAAAGTGGTTGATGGACACGACGCACGGCAGGCCGTAGTTCACCGTCACGTTGTGCACGTGGCGCTCCAGATTGGCGATGCCCTTCTCGAGCGCCGGCAGGTTTTCCTTGTTCAGTTCCTTGAGATCGGCGCCGCCGTGATACTTGAGCGCGCGCACCGTCGCCACCAGCACGACGGCCGACGGCCGCAAGCCCGATTTGCGGCATTTGATATCGATGAATTTCTCGGCGCCCAAGTCGGCGCCGAAGCCGGCCTCGGTCACCACGTAATCCGCGAGCTTCAATGCAGTCTTGGTAGCGATCACCGAATTGCAGCCGTGCGCGATGTTGGCGAACGGCCCGCCGTGCACGAACGCCGGGTTGTTTTCCAGCGTCTGCACGAGGTTCGGCTGCAACGCGTCCTTCAACAGCACTGTCATCGCGCCGTGCACGTTGAGGTCGCGCGCATGCACCGGCTTCAGGTCGCGCGTGTAGGCGACGACGATATTGCCCAGCCGCGTTTTCAGGTCCTTGAGCGAATTCGACAGGCAGAATATCGCCATCACTTCGGAGGCGACCACGATGTCAAAGCCGTCCTGGCGCGGGTAACCGTTGCCGGGGCCGCCGAGACCGACCGTGATGTCGCGCAAAGCGCGGTCATTCATGTCCATCACGCGCCGCCACGCGATGCGCCGAATGTCGATGCCGAGCGCGTTGCCGTGGTGTATATGGTTGTCGAGCGCCGCCGCCAGCAGGTTATTGGCGAGCGCGATTGCATTGAAGTCACCGGTGAAATGCAGATTGATGTCTTCCATCGGCACGATCTGCGCGTAGCCACCGCCTGCTGCGCCGCCTTTGACGCCGAACACCGGTCCGAGCGAAGGCTCGCGCAAACAGATGAGCGCCTTCTTGCCGATTTTGTTCAGCGCGTCGCCGAGGCCCACGGTGGTGGTGGTCTTGCCCTCGCCCGCGGGGGTCGGGCTGATGGCGGTCACCAGTATGAGCTTGCCGTCTTTCTTCTTGGCCAGGCTGTCGACGTATTCGAGCGACACCTTGGCCTTGTAATGACCATACGGCACGAGATGCTCTTCGGGGATGCCCAGCTTCTCGGCAACCTTGGTGATGCGCTGCATCTTCGCGGCTTGCGCGATTTCGATATCGGATAACGCCATGATGCTCCACCCCTGACAGAATTTATGAATCCGGAAATTCGTTTTATTTTGACCGCCGCTTTTTACGCCTGGCGCAGCGGAGACTGGGCAATATAGGCCGCACGTGCGCGGCAAGCCTTGACCGCAGTCAATATTTTGCACCGGTTATTCCGGTTTTACCTGCGCTTCCCTCACCACCTTGCCCCATTTTACGCGCTCGGTCGCCAGATAGCGCGCGAACTCGGCCGGCGTATCGGCAATCGGCTCGAACGCGTTCTGCAGCAACCTCTCGCGCATCTCCGGAGCATCGACGGCAGCCTTGATTTCGCGCCGCAATCGTTCGATCACCGCGCGCGGCGTGCCGGCCGGCGCCACCACGCCGTTCCAGTTGTTTGCTTCGTAGCCCGGCACCCCCGCCGCCGCCACGGTCGGCAGGTCAGGCACCACCAGCGAGCGTTGCGCGGTGCCGATGGCGAGCGCGCGCACCCGGCCTGTCTTGATATGGCCCTGCACGGTAGTGAGATTGGCGAACATCAGCGTGAGCCTGCCGCCGAGCAGATCGGTGACCGCCAGCGAGCCGCCCTTGTACGGGACATGCACGAGTTCGATGCCCGCCATGCTGCGGAAAAGCTCCACCGCGAGGTGGCTGGCGCCGCCGACGCCGCTCGAGCCGAAAGTGAACTTGCCCGGATTGGCTTTCGCCAGCGCGATGAGTTCTTTGACGCTCTGCGCCGGCACCGCCGGGTGCACGACCAGCACGTTGCTGGTCGCGGCGATGTTGGTGACCGCCGCGAAATCGCGCGCGGTATCGAACGGCAGTTTCTCGTACAACGCGGCGGCAATGGTCAGCGGCGGGGTCGCCATCAACAAGGTGTAACCATCGGGCGCCGCGCGCGCGACGATTTCGGTGGCGATGATGGTGCCGGCGCCGGTGCGATTGTCGATCACCACCGGCTGGCCCAGCACCGCGGTGAGTTTCTGGCCGACCATGCGCGCGAGCACGTCGGTCGAGCCGCCGGCGGCGTACGGCACGACGATGCGCAAAGGGCGCGTGGGGAAATTCTGCGCGTAAGACGCGATGGCGCCGCACATGCCAAGTGCGACGCAAAAAATCCGCCGCCGCTCAGACACCATCGTGTGCAGGCGCCGCCGCGTCAGCCGCGATAGAGCGGCGCGGGTTGGGTCAGGAATGACCGCAGGATGTGGTACGCGATCGCGTAGTTGACGGCCTTGGTGCTGTTATGGGCGATGCCCGGCATCACGGCGAACTGCTTGTCCGGATTCGGCAGCAGTTTGAAAAAATCGAGCAGGTCTTCCATCGAAGCAATGCCGTCGTACTGGCCGCGCATGATGAGCGTGGACGCCGTGATTTTGAGCGGGTCCACCAGCGGCAGCTTCGAGCACATGTCTACATAAGTGCCGGTCGGCACCGAATCGTCAAGCGCGAGGATTTGCGCGGCGTAGGCGTCGATGACGGCCTGGTCGGCGCCGCCGTCGTGGTCGCGCGTGAACATGGTCTGCACGAACGCGCGGTCGATCTTGCGGCGGTTGTTCGCCAGGTACTCAGGCAGTTTTTTGGTGCGCTCGGTGAGCGTCGGACTGCCTTTGCCGGTCCACACCATGGCGCTCAGCACCAGGCGCTCGACGCGGTGCGGATGGCGTTGCGCGTAAAGCGCTGCGCGCAACGCGCCCGACGAACTGCCGTAGAAGTGGAATTTTTGCGTACCGCGCGTTTTGACGATGTAATCGACGGCCGCCTCGAGATCATCGGCGCCGTTGGCGACGTCGCAGTTGATGTCTCTATGCTTGGAAGAGCGCCCGTAGCCTTCCATGTCGATGCACCAGGTATCGAACCCGCGGCGCGCGAACCAGTCCATCATCGAAGCGTCAGGCTTGCCCGGCATCTGGAAATCGAAGCCCGGCGTCGAGGCCATCGAAGAGCCGTGCACGAAAACGAGCGTGCCGAGGTTGGGCTGAGTGGGGGCACGTTTCTCCCACAGGAAGAGTTTGGCTTCGCCTTTTGTCGTCCAGTGCTCCTGGCCGGTTATTGCCGTGCTGGTCTGATCCATATTACTGTGATTTCCTTTGCGTCCTTTGCGTCCTTTGCGGTTCAGGATTTAGACGTTGGCAAGCGCTTTGATCGCCAGGCCGCCGCCGTAACTCGAACGCGGTGTCAGCTCGCCGCCGCGCATGACCTTCACCGCACAGTACTTGAACTCTGGAATCTTGCCGAACGGATCGAGCACCGGATTGGTCAGCAGGTTGGCCGCCGCTTCGTAATAGCAGAACGGGATGAACACCGCGCCGCGCGGCGTGCCGTCGTCGGCGCGCGCATACAGCGAAATGATGCCGCGCCGCGATTCGACGGTGATCACGTCGCCGGGCTTGGCGCCGATCGCGTCGAGGTCGAGCGGATGCACCGATGCAACCGGTTCCGGCTCGATCGCATCGAGCACCGAAGCGCGGCGCGTCATTGCGCCAGTATGCCAATGCTCGAGCTGGCGACCCGTGATCAGCACAAACGGGAACTCGCGGTCGGGCTGTTCTGCGGCCGGAATGATGTCGGCGGGCACCAGCTTCGCGCGCCCGGTCGGCGTTGGAAATTTGTCGATGAACACCACCGATTGTCCGGGATCGCCTTCCTTTTCGCACGGGTAGGTGACCGAGCTTTCGGCTTCCAGGCGTTCCCAGGTAATGCCGGCAATCGAGTTCATCGCCTTGCGCATCTCGTTGAATACGTCGCGCGGTCCGGCGTAGTTCCAGTCGCACCCCATGCGGCGCGCGATTTCCTGAATGATCCACCAGTCGGGTTTGGCCTCGCCGGGCGCATCGAGGGCCTGGCGGCCCAGTTGCACCATGCGATCCGTGTTGGTGACTGTGCCGCTTTTTTCCGGCCACGCCGTAGCGGGCAGGATCACATCGGCGTAGTAGCAGGTTTCAGTCAGGAAAATTTCCTGCACGACCAGGTGATCGAGCTTCGCGAATGCCTCGCGCGCGTGGTGCGCATCGGGATCCGACATCGCGGGATTTTCGCCCATGATATACATGCCACGAATTTTGCCTTCGAAGCTCGCGTTCACGATTTCGACCACCGTCAGGCCCGCCTGCGGATCGAGCGCAGTGCCCCACAGTTTCTCGAAGCGCAAACGCGCATCGTCGTTGATGACGCGCTGATAGTCGGGATAGAACATCGGGATCAATCCCGAGTCCGACGCGCCCTGCACGTTGTTCTGGCCGCGCAGCGGATGCAACCCGGTACCGGGGCGCCCGATCTGACCGCTCATCATGCACAGCGCGATCAGACAGCGCGCATTGTCGGTGCCGTGAATATGCTGCGAGATTCCCATGCCCCACAAAATCATCGAGCCTTTTGACGTGGCGTAGAGCCGCGCAACTTCTTTGATGGTTTCAGCCGGGATGCCGCACACCGGCGCCATCGACTCGGGGCTGTAATTGGCGACGTTTTTCTTCAGGTCTTCGTAGCCGATCGTGCGCGAACGGATGAAATCCTCGTCGACCAGCCCTTCATGCACGATGACGTGCATCATCGCGTTGAGCAGCGCCACGTCGGTGTCGGGTTTGAACTGCAGGAAATGCGCGGCGTGGCGCGACAGGTCGGAACGGCGCGGATCCGCGAGAATAAGTTTGGTGCCGTTTTTAATTGCGTTCTTGATCCAGGTCGCCGCCACCGGGTGGTTGGATGCCGGATTGGCGCCGATCAGCAATACAACCTCGGCTTTCATCACGTCGCTGACCTGGTTCGATACCGCGCCCGAACTGACACCTTCCATCAGCGCGGCAACGCTCGATGCGTGGCATAGGCGCGTGCAATGATCCACGTTGTTGCTGCCGAAGCCGGTGCGCACCAGCTTCTGAAACAGGTACGCTTCTTCGTTGCTGCCCTTGGCCGAACCAAAACCGGCCAATGCGCGCTTGCCGTGGTTGTCGCGGATTTCTTTCAGCTTGCCTGCCGTGAAATCGAGCGCTTCTTCCCATGTCGCTTCGCGAAAATATTCGAGCGGATTGGCCGGATCCATTGCGAAATCGGCGGACTTCGGCACACCCGCTTTGCGGATCAACGGCTTGGTCAGACGCTGCTTGTGATTCACGTAATCGAAACCGTAGCGGCCTTTGACGCACAGGCGATTGTGGTTCGATGGCCCGTCGCGGCCATCGACGGACAATATTTTGTTGTCCTTGATGTTGTAAGTAAGCTGGCAGCCGACGCCGCAGAACGGGCATACCGAGTGCACCTGCTTGTCGGGCTTGACCATGCCGACGTCGCGCGCCGGCATCAATGCGCCGGTCGGGCATGCCTGCACGCATTCGCCGCAGGCCACGCAACTCGAATCGCCCATCGGGTCGTCGAGATCGAACACGATCTTGGAATGTTCGCCACGGAATGCATAGCCGATCACGTCGTTGACCTGCTCCTCGCGGCAGGCGCGCACACAACGCGTGCACTGGATGCAGGAATCAAGATTGACCGCCATGCCGTGGTGCGAAAGATCAGACTTGGGTTGGTGGCGGCGCGCGAAACGCGGCTTGCCGACTTTGAGTTCCTGCGCCCAATGATCGAGCTCCGACTTGAGCGTGTGGCGCTCCTCGGGCATGTCGGAAAGCAGCAACTCGAGCACCATTTTTTGCGATGCGACGGCGCGCGCGCTGTCGGTGATCACTTCCATGCCCGGCGCGGGTTTGCGGCAGCACGAAGGTGCGAGCACGCGTTCGCCTTTGATTTCGACCATGCACGCGCGGCAATTGCCGTCGGGGCGCAGGCCTTCCTTGTAGCAGAGGTGCGGAATTTCGACGCCAAGGCGCTGGGCGGTCTGGATGATGGTCTCGTGGCCGTAGCCGACGACATCTTTGCCGTTCAACCTGAAGTTGATCGAGGCTGCCTGCACTTCGAGCTTGCTCATCATGTTCATGACTTAACCCCTAACATTTTGCTGCAAAGGCGCGAAGACGCAAAGGAACGGGGACCAAAGATCACCCGATTTCATTTGAATTTCTTTGCGTCTTTGCGCCTTTGCGGCCGACTTGTTATTCAATCTCGTGCGCGAAATGCTTGACCACGCAGCGCACCGAATTGGGCGCCGCCTGGCCGAGCCCGCATATGGATGCGTCCGCCATCGCGCTGGAGAGTTCCTCGAGCAGCCCCTTGTTCCACTGCGGCGCCTGCATCAGGTTCAGCGCCTTGGTGGTACCGACGCGACACGGCGTGCATTGGCCGCACGATTCTTCGGCAAAGAATTTCATCAGGTTGCGCGCGGCAGCACCCGCCTTGTCGCGGTCGGACAGAATAATCACCGCCGCCGAGCCGATAAAACAGCCGTGCGGCTGCAGCGTGTCGAAGTCGAGCGGGATATCGCCCATGCTCGCCGGCAAAATACCGCCGGACGCGCCGCCCGGCAGATAGGCATAGAATTTCTGTCCTGCCAGCATGCCGCCGCTATATTCGTCTATCAGTTCCTTGACGGTGATGCCGGCCGGCGCGAGATGCACGCCGGGCTTGTTGACGCGGCCGGAAACCGAGAAGGAGCGCAGACCTTTGCGGCCGTGACGGCCGTGGCCGGCAAACCACTGCGCGCCTTTTTCGAGAATGTCGCGCACCCAGTGAAGTGTTTCCATATTGTGCTCGAGTGTCGGATAGCCGAACAACCCGACTTGGGCCACGTACGGCGGGCGCAGCCGCGGCATGCCGCGCTTGCCTTCGATCGATTCGATCATCGCTGACTCTTCGCCGCAGATATAAGCGCCGGCGCCGCGCCGCAGATGGATCAGCGGCAGCGAGCACGGCGGATTTTTCTGCAATGCCGCGATTTCGCGTTCGAGAATCGCGCGGCAACCCGCGTACTCGTCGCGCAGATAAATATAGACTTCGGAAATCTGCGCCGTCCACGCCGCGATCAGCATGCCTTCGAGAAAACGGTGCGGATCGCGTTCGAGGTAATAGCGGTCCTTGAATGTCCCCGGTTCGCCCTCGTCGATATTGATCGCCATCAGGCGCGGACCGCGCTCGCCGCGCAGGATGCGCCATTTGCGGCCGGTCGGAAAACCTGCTCCGCCCAACCCGCGCAGGCTCGACGCTTCCATCGTCTTCAGGATGTCCTCGGCGTCGCGCTTTCCAGCGAGGCACTCGACCGCTACCTTGTAACCGCCGTGTTTCCGGTATTCGTTAAAGCCGGTGTACTTGGCGACCGCGCAGTGGGTCTGTTTCGCCGTAACCTGCGCCTTGACCTTGTCGACAGTCGCCTGCGCGACCGGGTTCTGGCCGACCACCACGGCGGGCGCCTGTTCGCAGCGGCCTATGCATGGCGCCGGGATGACCCGCACGTTCGGGCCCAATGTTGCTTTTAATTTTTCCAGCAGCGGCAGCGCGCCGGCAAGCTCGCACGACAGCGAATCGCAGACGCGCACGGTAAGCGCCGGCGGCACGGCGTCGCCTTCCTTGATCACGTCGAAATGATGATAGAAGGTGGCGACTTCGTACACTTCCGCCGTCGCCAGCGCCATTTCGCGGGCAAGCGCCACCAGGTGCGGTGCTGAAACACAGCCGTAGCGGTCCTGGATCTTGTGCAGGTGTTCGATGAGCAAATCGCGCCGTCGAGGTGCCGCACCCAGCAGCGCGCGCACTTCGGCCAGCGCCGTTGCGTCAAGCGGACGGCCTTTAGGATTGCCGCGTTTGCTTTTTTTGTTTGTTTTTATGGCTGCTCCCAACTCGCTATCCTCCGTGCGCCGGCGCCGCGTTGACACAGTGCGGCGCCGAAATAAATTGCGCCTGTTGCTACAGGCGCAATCGAACCACTCCGTGCAACGATCCCGCGCGGATTACTTCAACACCGATTTCAACAGCTTGCCCATGTGCGCGGGATTGCGCGTGACCTTGATGCCGCAGTCTTCCATCACCGCCAGCTTTTCATCGGCAGTGCCTTTGCCGCCGGAGATGATCGCGCCCGCATGCCCCATGCGCTTGCCCGGGGGTGCGGTGATGCCGGCGATGAAACCGATCACGGGTTTGCGCATATTGGCCTTGATCCAGCGCGCACAATCCTCTTCGTCGGAACCGCCGATTTCACCAACCATGATGACCGCCTCGGTCGCCGGGTCGTCGTTGAACATCTTCATGATGTCGATGTGCTTCAAGCCATTGACCGGGTCGCCGCCGATGCCGACGCATGACGACTGGCCGAGGCCCTGCTCCATCAGTTGGCCGACCGCTTCGTACGTCAGCGTGCCGGAACGCGATACCACGCCGACCGGGCCCTTCTTGTGGATATGGCCGGGCATGATGCCGATCTTGATCTGTTCGGGCGTGATGACGCCCGGACAGTTGGGGCCGATCAGCATGGTGCGCTTGCCCTGCATCTTGTACTTGGTGCGTATCAAGTCGCGCACCGGTATGCCTTCGGTGATGCAGATCACCAGATCGAGGTCGGCTTCGATCGCTTCGTCGATTGCGGCAGCGGCGAAAGGCGGCGGCACGTAAATCACCGAAACATTCGCGCCGGTCTGCTCCTTGGCTTCTTTCACCGTCGCGAAAATCGGAATGCCTTCGTACGACTCGCCCGGTTTTTTCGGATTCACGCCGGCGACATAGCAGTTCGCGCCGTTCGCGTACTCCTTGCCCATCTTGGTGTGGAACTGGCCAGTCTTGCCGGTAATGCCCTGGGTCATGACCCGCGTGTTTTTATCGATCAGGATGCTCATTTTTTTCCTCTACCTGCGGTCTTGCGCGGCGGCAGCCATCGGCTTGCCGATACCGCCGCCGGCCTTCACGACTTTCGCCGCGGCGTCCGCCATATTGCTGCCGGAAATAATCGGCAAACCCGAATCGGCCAGAATTTTCTTGCCGAGATCAACGTTGGTGCCTTCGAGCCGCACCACCAGCGGCACCGACAGCTTCACCTGCTTGGCGGCGGTGACGATGCCATCGGCGATCACGTCGCATTTCATGATGCCGCCGAAGATATTGACCAGGATCGCCTTGACGTGCGGGTTCTTCAGCATGATCTTGAACGCTTCGGTCACCTTTTCGGCCG
Organism: Betaproteobacteria bacterium; assembly: GCA_947474275.1. Classification (GTDB taxonomy): domain Bacteria; phylum Pseudomonadota; class Gammaproteobacteria; order Burkholderiales; family SG8-41; genus PALSA-1004. The sequence goes on along the minus strand of CANJHY010000135.1, from coordinate 1,735 downwards.
TAGCGCCGCCACCGACGTCGAGGAAGTTCGCCGGACTGCCGCCGTAGAGCTTGGTGATGTCCATGGTCGCCATCGCGAGGCCCGCGCCGTTGACCAGGCAGCCGATGTTGCCGTCGAGCGAGATGTACGAAAGGTCGAATTTCGACGCTTCGATCTCGGCCGGGTCTTCCTCGTCGAGGTCGCGCATCGCCACGATGTCGGGGTGGCGGAACAGCGCGTTGTCGTCGAAATTCATTTTCGCGTCGAGCGCGATCACGTCGCCACTGCCGGTCAGGATCAGCGGATTGATTTCCGCCAGAGACGCGTCGGTTTCGTCGAACGCCTTGTAGAGCCCTTGCAGCGCGGGGCGCGCTTTTGCCAGCGACGCTTCTGGGATGCCGATCTTGCGCGCGACAGCGTCGGACTCGCTGTCTTTCAGGCCGGTCGCCGGGTCGATGAAGACCTTGTGGATTTTGTCGGGTGTTTTGGCGGCGACTTCCTCGATGTCCATGCCGCCTTCGCTGCTCGCCATCAGGCAGACGCGCTGGGTGCCGCGATCCACCACCATGCCGAGATAGAGTTCTTTTTTGATGTCGGCGCCCTCTTCGACCAGCAGCCGCCGCACCTTCTGCCCCTGCGGACCGGTCTGGTGCGTCTTCAGCATCATGCCGAGGATCTGGCCCGCGTACTGTTTCACTTCGTCGATGGATTTCGCGACCTTGACGCCGCCGCCCTTGCCGCGGCCGCCGGCGTGAATTTGCGCTTTCACAACCCACACCTTGCCGCCGAGGGACTGCGCCGCCGCGACGGCTTCTTCGACGTTGAAGCACTCAATGCCGCGCGGCGTGGTCACGCCGTACTTGCGCAGGATTTCTTTCGCCTGGTATTCGTGTATCTTCATTTACAGCTTTCTTCGTAACGCGCGGACGGCCCTGGTGGGCCGGCGCACACGGGTTGGCGATAAGTTAACTGCGGACGCGAACCACAGCCTTGACCGCAGTCAATATTGCAGCTTGTATAAATCGATACGCATGACTGCAGGCCTGATTGCGCCTGCACGCACCTGCCGGCCCGCAAAAATCAAACGCTTGCAACGAGCGCGCACGTGCCGCGCAAGTATAGCCGATTCGCCCGCCGGCCTGCCCTGGTGGCGCGCCTCGGCGCGCATGGCCAGCTTCGCAAAAATGAATGTTTGTGACGTGCGCGGGCAGCCCGTTTCCGGGATCTGCCGCAGACAGCGCCCCGAACCGGGAAAAAGCGGTTATTTTGCGACGCAACAACAGTTTATTCGAGCCTGGGGAGCCGGCCGTTTTCGCCGTCCGCTTCACGTTTCGTAGGCACAAAAAAAAACGCAACCCCGGAGGGTTGCGCTAAGGTTCCACCAAAGGAGGAGGTTTTGGAGGATATGCGCCGACACCTGTAGAAGATGCCCAACGCAATTGCATTGTGGCTGAACAACAAGCCTTTTGCAAGCGTTTTCTGTTGCTATGCAATATAAACGACCACCCCGCCTTTAATAAAATTAATTTATATATAAAAATCAAAAGGATATTGACTTTATCCGGCACCAGCCGGCCTTACAACAGAAATACACCGCCAGGCCTTGCGCCTAGCAGCCTGTCGGACTTTCCAGTCGTAAAAGTACTATACTCGAATGGACGAATCACCGAGTAAGCCATGCCCAACTTCATACAAACCGACCGCAAGACCGACTACCTGTTGCCGCCCTCAGTGGATGACTGGCTGAACGAAGATC
>CANJHY010000134.1:0-13396 GCA_947474275.1 Betaproteobacteria bacterium | reverse complement strand
GGCTCGTCGAACCGCATGACCAAAGCCACGCGCGGCAAGCTCGTCGACATCGCCAAAATGGGCCTGCGCGAAAAATTCAACGCGCGCGAGCCGGATACGATTGCAGCGGTACTCGAGGCTATCGTCGCGCTCAAACCAGCGTAAGATTCGGGTTTACTGCCGTCGTCATGCGCGGATCAAATGACCAAGGGGCATCAATGAAAGAACGTTCGGCAAGATGCACGACGGCTACCCTGGCATGGATCATTCTCACCCTGGGCGCCGCGAACGGGTGGGCGCAAACCCCCGACTGGCCGGTGCGGCCCGTGCGCATCATCGTGCCGTTTCCCCCGGGCGGCAGTACGATGGAAACAACCGTGCGAATGATTGCGCAGGATATGCCGAAATCGCTCGGCCGCCAGGTGCTCGTCGAGAACCGGCCCGGCGCGGGAACCGTCATTGGGGTCGATGCCGCCGCCAAGTCGACCGACGGCCACACGTTTGCCGGTGTCGCCAACAGTTTTACCGTCAACCAGACGCTGGTCAAGGATCTGCCGTACGACACACTGAAGGACTTGCAGCCGGTGGTACTGCTGGCGCGCACCGCGAACGTCCTTGCCGCGCACCCAAGTGTTGCACCGGGTACTCTGAAGGAGCTGGTCGCATACGCGAAAAGAAATCCGGGCAAACTCACCTACGGCTCGTTCGGCAACGGTACCACCGCGCACTTCGCGGGCGAGATGCTGAAGACGATGGCGGGCATCGACATGACCCATGTTCCGTACAAAGGCCAGGGGCCGGCTCTCCTCGACCTGCTCGCCGGTAATATCGACATCATGTTCGGCAACCTGCCGGATTTCATGCCGCAGATACGCGCGGGCAGGCTCAAGGCCTATGGCACGACTGTTCTGCATCGCGTGCCGCAGGCAAACGATATTCCGACGATCGCCGAGCAGGGGTATCCGGGCTTCGAGACGGATTCCTGGTACGGCATCGTGGCGCCCGTCGCGACCGGCAAAGACGTCGTCGCGCGGATGAACGCCGAATTCAATCGCGGCCTTGCTGATCCGGCGCTGCGCAGCACTCTCGTTGAGCGCGGCCTCGAACCGCTCGGCGGCACGCCGGAGCAATTCGGTGCGCACATCCGCAGCGAGATCGCGAAGTATGCGCAGATCGTCAAGGTCGCGAAGATCAGGATAGATTAAGCGCCGCCCCCTGTTTTAATTCATTCCCGGAAAGCCAGACGATGGATGTCCCCGTGTTCGCGGCAGGCAACTACCGCTACATCAAGGCCGTGTTTCAGTACTCGGGCGGCGTGGCCGCCGAGCCAGGCTATGAAATCGAGCGCGCGCGCTTCGCCAAACCGCTGCCGCTTGCGGATGCGTACGCGGCGGTTGAAGCTCATCTGAAAGCGATTGGGCGCCCGACGGCCGCATTCGCCGCCTGCGAATTGCGCACGCCCGCGCCGTTCACCGACCAGGGCTTTATCGATTTCAACAAGGTCTACGTGAAAACGCTCGCGCGCTGGGGCATCTACCAGGATGGTGAAGTGGCGGTAAATCCGGTGGCGCGCACCAACGTATGCCCGTTGTACGACAAGCCGAAAGAGCCCGTGATGTACGCTTTTTCCTATACTGTGGCGTCAATGCGCGGGAGTTCAGCGCGTCGCAGCTTCGTCCTCGCCGGCGGCGGCGAGGCGGCAGACAAGGGCGCCGGCAAGACTTATGCGGAGCGTATCGTGCGGCTTGGCGACACTTCGCCCGAGGGCATGCGTGAAAAAGTGAGTTTCGTTATCGCGGAAATGGAGCGGCGGCTCAAACTGCTCGGCTTCTCATGGAGTGATGCCGTTACCACACAGGCTTACACGGTGCAGAACATCGGTCATCTCGTCGGCGAACTGCTGGCTTCCCGCGGCGCCGCCAACGGCGGACTCGTCTGGTATTACGCGCGTCCGCCGGTGATCGGCCTTGAATACGAAATGGACGTACGCGGCGCCGCCCGCGAGCTTGTGCTGTAACCTCTGCGCCAAAGCAAAACGGCCCCGCGGGGCCGTTTTGTTTCGTTCGCTGATTCGAAATGCTATGAGCGCGGTTCGCCCTGCTCGTTGAACGTCACGGTCAGGCCGCCTACATAGCGCATCAATCGCGGACGGCGCAGGGGGCGTTCCCGCCACCTGTTAAGATTGCGCATTGCCAAACAGCGAGGAGAAAAAGTTCATGACAACGACCGACCGCTTACGGGTAGGTTTTATCGGTGCCGCCGGTCGTTGGGGCCCGCTCGCGCATATTCCGCCGCTGCAGCGCCTGCCGGAAACCGAGATTTACGCCGTTTGCACGGCGCACGAAGAGACAGCCAGGGCTGCCGGCGAGAAATACGGAGTCGAACGCGCCTACGGCAACGACAAAGCCATGCACGCCAATCCGGCGGTCGAAGCGGCGCTGGTGGCGGTGCGCGTGCCGGCGCATTACGTGCTGGCGAAAAACGCCATCGAAGCGGGCAAGCATGTTTACTGCGAATGGCCGCTCGGCATGAATACAAAAGAGGCCGAGGAGCTGGCGGCACTCGCCCGCAAGATGAAAGTCCACACCATGGTCGGCCTGCAGCGGCGCGCTTCTCCCGCTTACATGCGCATGCGCGAGCTGATCCAGGAGGGCTACGTCGGCAAGGTATTGTCAGTGAATATGACGCACATGGGCAGCGGCGTACTCACCCGAACTTCGGACCGCACCTGGCAGCGCGATTTCAGTCTGGGCGCCAACACATTAACGATCATGTTCGGCCACGCGATGGACGCAGTGTGCATGGTCGTCGGCGAACTTGCCGAAGTGGCCGCCGTCGTCAGCACCCAGGTGAAGCAGTGGTACGAGACCGACACCAAGAAGCATGTCGACGTTGACGCGCCCGACAACATCATGCTGACGGGGCGGCTCGAAAGCGGTGCGGTGATCAGCGTCAATCTCGCCGTACATCCGTACCACGGCACCGGTTACCGGTTTGAAATCTATGGCACGGAAGGCACGCTCACCATGGTGGGCGGCGGTGATGCCGGGCAGGAACTGAAGCGCAAGCTGATGGGCGGCAAGAAAGACGACAAGGTATTGCAGGAACTGCCGGTGCCCGACCGTTTGAAGTGGGTGCCGGAAGAAGTGCGCAACCTCGGCCCGGGTTACGACGTCGGCCAGATGTGGGTGAAGTTCGCCGAAGCGATCCGCACCAACAAGCGCATCGAGCCCGATTTCGATTCCGCCGTGCGCCGCCACCGCATGCTTGACGCCATCGTGCGTGCGGCGGAGACCGGGCAGAAGCAGCAGGTCGTGCTGTAAATAATTGCGCAGGATGCATGCGGGAGGAGGAGCAATGAAGATTCTCGCCAAATTGATTGTGGTAATTGTGGCGCTGGCGGCGCCGTTGGCGGCGTTCGCGCAGGGATTCCCGGCCAAGCCGCTGCGGCTGATCGTCCGCGCGCCGCCCGGCGGCACGGACGACCTGATCGCGCGCCTGGTCGCGCCGGCCCTCAGCAAGGTCGTCGGCCAGCAGGTGATCGTCGATTATCGCACCGGCGCCGGCGGGCTCGTCGCATGGGAATACGTAACGAAACAGCCGCCCGACGGCTATACGCTCTTGCTGGCCGCATCAGGCCTCGCGGCGATCAAGAGCCTGCGCCCGAGCGTGACGATCGATCCGTTTCGCGATTTTGGCTGGGTGTCGGAGGTCACGAGCTTCATGCTGGTGATCGTGGTGCATCCGTCGCTGCCGACGCGCACGCTGAAAGAGCTGATCGCGCTGGCGCATAAACGTCCGGCGCAACTCAGTTACGGCACATCGGGCGTGGGCGCGACGCCGCATCTCGCGGCCGAGTATTTCAAGGGAATGGCCAAGGCAGAGATCAATCACGTGCCGTACAAAGGCGCGGGCCCCATGTATCTCGACCTGATCGGCGGGCGCATCGAAATGGGTTCGGCGGTGCTCGGCAGCGCGCTGCCGCATATCCGCAGCGGCAGAATACGCGCGCTTGGGGTGAGCGGCGCGCAGCGTTCGCCGCAACTGCCCGAGGTGCCGACCATCGCCGAAGGCGGTCTCGCCGGCTACGCGTTCGAACCGTTCTACGCGATTCTCGTGCCGCCCGGCATGCCGCGCGCGATCATGGGCACGCTGGCCGATGCGATCGCCAGGGCGATGTCGCCGCCCGAGTTTCGCGAGCAGTTCGTCAAAATCGTCGGCTCGGAGGCGGTGTTCAACACGCCGGAGCAGATGCTGCAGATGGCGAAAAAAGAGGCCGAGCTCATCGACAAGATCGCGCGCGCCGCCAACATCAAGGAAGAGTAAACATGTCACGCATCGCCGTCGGTGGTTTTCATCATGAAACGAACTGCTTCGTTCCGGTCCAGACCGATTTCAATTACTTCGCGACGGTGAGCGACCGCCCCACGCTGTCGCGCGGCGATGAGGTGTTGCGCAACCTGCCGGGGCGCTCCTTCGCCATGTCGGGTTTTCTCGCCGACATGGCCGACAAGCACGAACTCGTGCCGCTGGTGTGGGCGAGCGGTGGCGCCGGCGGCTACGTGACCAGCGACGCGTACGAACGCATCGTGGGTGAACTAGTGGGCCGGTTGTCGGTCGCGCTGCCGGTCGACGCGGTCTATCTCGATCTGCATGGCGCGATGTGCTCGGTCGATTTCGAAGACGGCGAAGGTGAGCTCCTGCGCCGCGTGCGCGCAACCGTCGGGCCGCAGGTGCCCGTCGTAATCAGCCTCGACTACCACACCAATCTCACGCCCGTGATGGCGGCGCTCACCGATGGGATGGCGATTTACTACACTTACCCGCACGTCGACCGCCCGGAAACCGGCAGTCGCGCGGCGCGCATCCTCAACACTATCCTCGCGCGCGGACGGCCGACGGCCCGCGCTTTCCGCAAGCTGCCGTTTTTGATTCCGCTCAACTTCCAGTGCACGCTGGTCGAGCCGTCGAAGGAGATCGTCGCCAAATCCGCCGCAGGCGAAGGCGGCGATGTGCTCGACCTGTGCTACGGCGCGGGCTTTCCGCCGTCAGACCTGCACGACTGCGGCCCCTGCGTCATCGCGCATGGCTATTCGCAGGCGGCGGTGGATGCGGCGGCGGACGGTCTCGCCAATCACATCAACGGCATGGAGAAGTCTTTCGCGCAGCCGCTGCTCGATCCGGACGAGGCGGTGCGCCAGGCCATGGCAATCAGTGCCAAAGCGGCGCGGCCGGTCGTGATCGCGGACACGCAGGACAATCCCGGCTGCGGCGGCACTGGCGACACCACCGGCATGCTGGAAGCGCTGGTGCGCAATCATGCCGAAAAGGCCGCGCTCTGCGTGCTCACCGACGCGAAGGCCGCTGCTGCTGCGCATGCCGCGGGCGAAGGCGCCGACATCACTATTGAACTCGGCGGTTGCACGCCGCTGCCGGACGTGAGGCCTTTTCGCGGGACGTTCCGCGTTACTCGCCTGAGCGACGGCCGCTTTATGTGCAAGGGGCCCTGCGTCGGCGGGCGTGAAGCGAAACTTGGGCCGACCGCGCTGCTCACCATCGGCGGCGTGAGCATCGTGGTGGCGAGCAAGCGCATGCAGGCATACGACCTCGAGATACTCCGCCACATCGGCGTCGAGCCGACGGAGCAGAAGATCCTGGTCGTCAAAAGCACCTGCCACTTCCGCGCCGATTTCGAGCCGATCGCCGAGCGCGTGCTGGTTGCTGTCGCGCCCGGCGCGCACCTCGTCGACGCGCGCAAGTACCCGTACAAGCATCTGCGCGCCGGCGTGCGGCTCGAGCCGCTGGGCCCGGCGTTCGTGCCGCGCGCGACGTGAAAGGCAACAGGCACATCATGCGCAGCCCACGGCAATATATAAGCTTGTTATGCGCGGGATTCGCCGCGTGCGCCGCGTTCGCAACACCTGGTGCGAGCGCGCAAACGTTTCCGGCCAAGCCGATCCGCATGGTGGTCGGCTACACGGCGGGCGGCCCGACAGACACAACGGCGCGCATGGTCGCGCAAAAAATGTCCGAACACGTGGGCCAGCCGGTCATCGTCGATAACCGCGCCGGCGCGAGCGGTACGCTCGGTAAAGAACGTGTCGCCACTTCGCCGCCGGACGGTTACACGCTGCTGGTGATGTCGAGCGGCGACGCCATCGTGCAGGCGCTGTTCGCCAAGACGCCGCGCGATCTCGAACTCGGTTTTGCGCCGGTCACGTTGATGGCAACCGGCACCTACGTGCTGGTGGTCCACCCGTCGGTGCCGGTGCGCAACGTGAAGGAGCTGGTCGCGCTGGCCAAGTCCAAACCGGGCAAGCTCACTTACGGCTCTTCGGGCATCGGCAGTTCGGTGCATCTCGCCGGCGAGTTGTTGAAAGTCAAAGCCAATATCAGCATGGTGCACGTTCCGTACAAGAGTTCCGCCGACAGCGCGCGCGCCGCGGCGGGCGGCGAAGTTGAACTGAGTTTCCCGGGGATCCCGGGCGCACTGCCTTTCATGCAGACCAACAAGATCAGGGCGCTGGCGGTGACGGGCATGAAGCGCGTCGGCATGATGGCGAACGTGCCCACGCTGAACGAGTCCGGCGTGCCCGGCTACGACCGCTACGGCTGGTATGGATTGCTGGCGCCAATCGGCACGCCGAAAGAAATCATCGCGCGGCTCAACGGCGCGGTCAGCGACGTCGTCAACGTGGCGGACATGAAGACGGCGCTCAACGTGCAGGGCCTCGAGCCGCAGACCAATACGCCGGAGCAGTTCGCGGCGTTTATCCAGAATGAAGTTGCCGAGAACGCCAAGCTGATTAAATTGATCGGCTTGAAAGCGGAGTAGAGGGCATCTCAAAAATACAAAAGCGACAATTAGACGCAGATGAACGCAGATACACGCAGATAAAACTCCAAGGCCACCTTCTAGCCGACGTTAAGCACTTTGACCTGATCTGCGTTTATCCGCGTTTATCTGCGGCTCAGAACTGTGTTTTAGACCGATTCTAGTGAGGCGGCGGAGAAGCGCCGCTGAACAGCAGGGCGCTTACTTTTTCCGGGCGCTGATGAATCTGTTGTAGGCAGAGCCCTCGCGGAAACTGTTCCACGCGTAGTCGAAATTGCCGGCGGCCGCAAGACTGAAGGCGGCCGCGGCCAGCGCGCTGGCAAAAGTGATTTGCAGCTCTTCCGTGGCTATCCCGACGTTGGACGGAAACTGCGCGTCTTCGTGGGCGGCGTCCTTGATCGAGATTTCAGCAATGCCGCTGCGCATGAAGCGGTAAACATAATCGCGGTTGCGCGCTGCCGACACATGCACGTCGGCGCCCAGCAGCAGGACGGGTTTGTTGATTTTCGGCAGAATCTTCGGAAAATCCCTTTCCCCAACCGCCGGATCGAGCAGGATGCCGCCCGTGGCGGGCGCGCCTTCCGCCAGTGCGACCGTCACGGCGGCGCCGCCGTAAGAGTGTCCTGCCAGTATGATTTTGTTCGCATCGACGCGGCTGTCGATGATTTCCGGCCGGCGGTTGATCGCCTGCACGATTCTGGCGAGTGTCTTGCCGTTGGCTATCCACGGCCCCATGTTGGGCAACTGCAACGCCAGGCAATGCATGCCCCATGACGCCAGATGCGTGGCCTGAAAAGCGTGCAGTTCTTTCGAGGCTTCAAGCCCGTGCAGGATAATGACCAGCGGCGCTTTTTCCGCTTGCGCGGCCAGGTACAGGTCCGCCTCGAACGTCTCGCCGGGCGCGAATGGAATTTCAACGTCGTCTTTGACGGTCACCGCGAAGGGGCCGCGCAACCTGAATTGATCGAGATCGGGTTTGTGGCCGAGCAGATATGCCTGCAGATCGCTGTTGCCCTTGGCCTTGATTTGCGTCCTGCCGATTTCCGGCGGCTTGCCGCAGCCGGCGGCGAGCACCACGCCGGCGATGGCGAGCACCAAGCGGCAGCGGGAAATTGCAGTGGTTGTTGTCATGTCAGTGGCGAGCTAGGGCCCGGAGTTGATGTGCGAAGCAGGAACGCGACGCGTGAGTTTAAGTTCCCGGCGGGCTTTTGTGTAGCAGAAAGCTTGATACTCTGCTTGCAACATGGCTAGAATCCGGGGTGCCGCCCGCTTCAGCCCGGCGGCAAGGACGAGGAACTGGAATGAAAAATACCCCGCTGCGCGTAATATTTGTGCTCGTTCTGCACGCCCTGTGGCTGGCGCCATCCCAGGCTGCCGACCCGGGCACCCCGAAGTTCAAGGAAGAGCTGTCCAAGCAGGAAATGATCTACCAGAGCCGCGGCGAAAAGGTGCCCGACGGCTACGTCATCGACCGCTCCCTGCTGTCTTACACGCATACCTTGTCCCCCGCATTCGGCCCGTCGCTGGCCGCCCTTGATGAGAAAGGCCGCTGGCTGGACATAGGTGCAGGGCGCGGGCAGGCCGTCATCGATTACTTCGACCCACGGTACGACCGCATGAATTACAACGGGCAGGAGCGCCCCGAGCGCAAAGCGCAGACTATCGCCATGTCCATAGAAGACCGCAGGACCGAGGCGTGGCACCAGAAAGCCGTCACCCTGAAAGCCAGCCAGATGCGGTATTTGTTCAACAAACGCCTTGGCGAGTACGCGCCGGGCGAACTGGGGCAGTTTCAGGTCATTACCGACGTGCTCGGCGGCTTTTCGTACTCGACGGACGTCACTCTCTTCATGGAGAGGGTCCTCGGCATGCTCGACGTGAACGGCAATTTTTTTACGGTGCTGCAGGACGTGCGTGCGGAAGATGGCCAGAACAAGCCGTATTACGAGGGCGCGTCGTTCCTGACCGAATTGACAAACCCAGCCGGCGCGGAATTGAGATTATGCGCGTGGCTTAAAAGCATCGCCTGCGTGAAAGTGACCTGCGAATTCAAAAAGGGATGGAAGCCGCCGATCGAGGCTTACCACGTGCAAAAAGTCTGCAATGAAGTGAAAGTGTCCGCGCTGGCCCCCGTGCATTTCGAGGCCGGGACGCCCCCCGAGCGGAAATTCAAACTGAAGAATTAAACGGCGGCAGCCGTCAGAACTGGCAGGAGCCCGGGCCGCCGGGGTCGCCGCAGCTCGGACAGCCCGCGGGCAGCGTGTCGAGTGTGGCTGAACTCGAGACTGCACCGAATGCCGATTTCGAAACCGCCGCAAAAGTCGACAGCTTCTTGTGCAACTCGGTGCCGTGGCAAGACGGGCACGCCGGCGCCGGCGAGGAGTTGCGCACCAACGTTTCAAACTCGTTGCTGCACGACGCGCATCTGAATTCAAATATCGGCATGACGGTAAGCCCGAGAAAGTTTTGGCCGCTTCAAGTATACGGCGAAACGCTGCCGCCGCGCCCGCTTTAGTCCCACACCGGCGCGCGGCCGGCGGGGTTGGAGATACGCCCATCGGGACGCGCGAGTGCGTGGATGCGCCGCATCTCTTCGTCCGTCAAAGCAAAATCGAAGATCGCGAGGCTCTCGGCCATGTGCGCCGGGTTGGCCGAGCGCGGGATGGGCGCGATGTTGCCTTGCTGGATCTGCCAGCGCAGCGCGATCTGCGCAATCGTTTTGCCTTTGGCGCGGGCGATTTCGGTTAACACTGGATCCTGGAACAATTTGCCGCGGCCGAGCGGGCAGAACGCCGTGAACACGATGCCTTCGCGCTTGCAGAAATCCAGTACTTTCGACTGGTCGAGATAGGGATGGTATTCGGCCTGCAGCGTCGCCAGCGGTTCCGGGCTGAGACGCATCGCTTCCTGGAGGAGCGCGATGTTGAAATTGGCGACGCCGATGTGGCGCGTGAGGCCGTCGCGTTTCGCTTTGACGAGCGCGCCTACCGTCTCCGCCAGCGGAATACCGTCTACGGTCGGCCAGTGGATATGCAGCATGTCCACGTAATCGACCTGCAGATTGCGCAGGCTTTCGTCGACAGAACGCGCGAAGTCGTCTTTCCTCAGGTATTCGTGCGAGACCTTGGTGACAAGAAAAATATCTTTGCGCGGCACGCCCGACGCCTTGATGCCGGCGCCGACGCCTTTCTCAGAACCGTACTTCCAGGCGGTGTCGATGTGGCGGTAGCCGAGCTTCAGCGCGGCGGCGACGGTTTCTGCGCAGTCGCCAAGCTGCGAAGTGCCGAAGCCGATGACGGGGATGTCGGCGCCGGCGGCGGAGAGTCCGGGGATGGCTGGCAGTGTCATGAGTGCAGAGTATTTCCTTAAGGTGCCGGAGTGGCGAGCGGTTTGCCTTTTTCGATCACGTAAGTGGCGATGACTTTCCCGCCTTGCGGGCCGCTTTTGCCGTCGTGGATCGCGCCCGCCGGGATCTGGTAGCTTTCGCCGGCTTTGATGGTTTTCGGCGCCTGGCCGTCGATCAGCAGCGAAATTTCGCCTTCCAGCATATAGCCCGACTCGGGGCCGAAATGCGAATGGCGGCCGATGTTTGTGTTCGCGCCGACTTCGGCGATGGCGATGACTGTTTCATAGTTGGTGCCGGGTACGTCGAATTTCTGCAGCAGGGTGCGCTTGATGGCCGGGGCAGCCGACGGCGCCTGCTGCGCGTGTGCCAGGCCGGCCGCGGCGAGCGCAAGCAGCATGGCGTAAAGCGAAATCCGCCTGAACATGGTGTCCCTTGCCGCGTCAAAAAAACGATTATGCCATGCAAAATTTGAGGTGACGCGAGCCGTCGCTGTAGAATGCGCACAATTACGGTCAACACCAAGCGGGTAAGCGACATAATGGCAGTCAAGAAATACGATGAAAGTTCGGTCCAGAAGCTGCGCGGCATCGAGCCGGTGCAGCGTCTGCCGGGCATGTATACGCGCACGACCGACCCGACCCACATCATCCAGGAAGCGATCGACAACGCCGCCGACGAGGCATTCGGCGAGCACGCCAACCAGATAGACGTCACGCTGCACCGCGACGGCTCGGTGACGGTCACCGACAACGGCCGCGGCATTCCGGTCGGCATACACCCGATCGAAAAAATTCCAACCGTGCAGCTCGTGTTTACCGAACTGCATGCGGGCGCCAAGTTTTCCAAGACGGCGACGGACGCCGCGTATAAATTTTCCGGCGGTCTGCATGGCGTCGGCGTGTCGGTCACCAACGCGCTGTCCGAAAAACTCGAAGTCGAGATCAAGCGCGAAGGCGCGCTGCACCGCATCGTGTTCGAAGACGGCGTGGTCACGCAGAAGCTGAAGAAAGTCAAGAGCCTCGCCGCGAAGGACACCGGGTCGTCGCTGCGCATCTGGCCCAACAAGAAATATTTTGATTCACCGAAAATTTCCCTGCCTGATCTCGAGCGCATCGTGCGCTCCAAGGCCGTGCTGCTGCCGGGCGTGCAAGTCACGCTCAATATCGAAGGGCCGAAAGAGATCACCACACGCACCTGGAGCTACCCCGAAGGCATGAAGGGTTATCTCAAGGAAATGCTCGCGGGTGCGGAGCCGGTGGGCGAAATCTTCGACGGCGAGAACTACATCAAGGAAGCGAACGGCTACGCGGTCGGCGAGGGTGCGGGCTGGGCGTTTGCAGTGGTGGAGGAAGCCAAGGGTTACGGCGAATCGTATGCGAACCTGATACCGACGCCCGCCGGCGGCACCCACGAGTCGGGTTTGCGCGACGGCATTTTCGAAGCGGTGAAAGCGTTCGTCGAGCATCACAACATGATGCCGCGCGGCATCAAGCTGATGTCCGACGACCTGTGGTCGAAAACAATTTATTTCCTGTCCGCCAAGGTGCTGGAGCCGCAGTTCCACGGCCAGACCAAGGAAAAACTCTCCAGCCGCGACGCATTCAAGCTCGTCTCGACCATGGTGCGCGATCCGTTCGAGCTGTGGCTCAACACGCACGTCGAATTCGGCCGCAAGATCGCCGAACTTGTCATCCGCCAGGCAGTGGAGCGTTCGCGCTCGGTGCAGAAGGTCGAGCGCAAGAAGTCCTCGAGCGTCGTCATGCTGCCCGAGAAGCTCACCGACTGCGAAATGACCGACCTCACACAGAATGAATTGTTCCTGGTCGAGGGCGATTCGGCCGGCGGTTCGGCCAAGCAGGCACGCGACAAGCGCTTCCAAGCGATTTACAAGATGCGCGGCAAGGCGCTGAACTCGTGGGAAGTCAAACGCGAACTGCTGTTTTCCAACGCCGAGATCCACGACATCTCAGTGGCGATCGGCGTCGATCCGCACGAAGCCGGCACCGAGCCCGACCTGTCGGGACTGCGCTACGGAAAAATCGCGTCCATGACCGATGCCGACGTGGACGGCGCGCACATCTCGGTACTGCTGCTCACACTTTTCTATCGCCACTTTCCGAAACTGATCGAGAACGGCAACATCTATATCGCAAGTCCGCCGCTCTACAAGATAGACATTCCGGCAGCGGGCAAGCGCCCCGCGAAAAAGCTCTATGCGCTCGACGAAGAAGAGCGCAAGGCTACGTTCGACCGCGCGCGTGATGACGGCATCAAAGTCGAGTCGATCCGCATCCAGCGCTTCAAAGGGCTGGGCGAGATGAACCCGGACCAGTTGTGGGAAACCACGCTGTGCCCGGACACCCGGCGCCTCCTGCAGGTGCGCATCGAGGACCGGGAAGCCACGCTGCAGCTCTTCAACATGCTGATGTCCAAGCGCGAGTCGGAAGCGCGCTGCTCCTGGATGGAAGAAAAAGGCGACCAGGTCGAGGCCGACGTATGAAAAAGCCGGCCGGGAAAAGCGCGCGCGGCGCGAAAAAAGATGATCCGACGCCCGATCTGTTTGCCGATGCGGTTGCGGTCGGCGACAAGCCGCCGGCGAAGGAGGGCAAAGGCAGCGACGGCGGAAATGAAACGAAGGCGCCCCAAAACACGGGCGGCAAAGGCGGGACACCGGTCAATCCGCGCAATACAGGCGGCGACGATTCGATAGACATGGCGGCGTTCGCCGAACGCAGCTACCTGACGTATGCAATGAGTGTCGTGCGCGGCCGCGCGATACCCAACGTCGAGGACGGCCAGAAGCCGGTGCAGCGCCGCATCCTTTACGCGATGCACGAGCTGGGATTGCGCTCCGGCGCGCAGCACACCAAGTCGGCGCGCATCGTCGGCGACGTGCTCGGCAAATACCACCCGCACGGCGATACTTCGACCTACGAAGCGCTGGTGCGCATGGCGCAGGACTTTTCGCTGCGCTATCCGCTGATCGACGGCCAGGGCAACTTTGGAACGCAGGACGGCGACTCCGCCGCGGCTTATCGCTATACCGAAGCCAGGCTCACGCCACTCGCCGACCTGCTGCTGTCCGAGATCGAACAGGACACGGTCGATTTCCTGCCCAACTACGACGGCAAGGAGCAGGAACCGGAAACCCTGCCGGCACGGTTGCCGATGCTGCTGCTGAACGGCGCTTCCGGTGTGGCGGTCGGCATGGCGTGCGAATTGCCGCCGCACAACAT
>CANJHY010000133.1:0-13425 GCA_947474275.1 Betaproteobacteria bacterium | reverse complement strand
TCTATTCGGGGCCAACCGCCGCCGCTGCCTATGCGCGGCTGGTGCCGGCGCGCGACCTCATCAAGCGCGTCGTGCTGCTGGGGCCCGTGCACCGCGTGCCGGTCCGCGGACTTGCATTGCCAGCGGCCAGCATGCTGGCCACACCACTGGGCAACGTCATGGTCGATGCCCGCGCGCACGCGGCGCTGTCGCTGCTGCCGCAGGTCAGCATCAATGCCGCCAAGGTCATTCAAGCCTTGTCGCTATTAGCCCCGCAAACTTCTTTAAACCTTGTGCGGCGAGCGTATCGGCGCACTCCCGTGTCGACTTGGGTGGGTTTCGGAGGTTGTCGCGCATTCGTTTGAACGCCGTAACTGCACTTTCCGGTGAGTCGGTAAGCAGGCAGCACAAGAAAATATCTGGATTTTGCGCGACCACGCCGGCCTTCGCCAGTTCCGTGCGATCATAATCCTTGAGGTTCCACGTGATGATCGTGACGGTATCCACGGCGGAATGCTTGCGCGCCGCGACCGCCGCGGCAGCGACATGACGATCCTTGGGATCGGTTTTCGGAAACAACCGCTCATACTGCCGATACCTTGTGATCAAGGCATCGCCAGCCGCACGATCCATCAACTTGCGCACGCGGTCTAGAATGCTGCGGTCAACGCCGTAATCGCGCTCGACATTGCGAATCCACTCGTCGTGGATTTCGTTCGTCCAGTGCGCGTGGATTGTGCCTCCCGCCGCCAGCCACATAAAGAGGTCGCGCTGCGCCGCCGGATAGAGCACGCATGCATCGAGCACGACAACCGGCGGCACGGTCAATAGCCGAGACGGTGGCGTTGCGAGAGCGCAGCGAGTTTCTTGAGTGACGATTCGCGCAAGGCATCTCGAGTACGCTTGTACTTGAGCACGACTACCCGAGCAACCCGACGATGGCGCCCGACTTTGGGCAGTTGCGGAATTTGTCCCGTCTCAAGCAGCTTGACCATATGGGGGCGCGAAACGTTGAGGAAGTCTGCCGCCTCCTGGGTGGTCATGGCCTCTTCATCCTCGATAACGCGGACGTGCTTGCCGGCGAGGAGCAATTCCGCTGTCCGCTCGATAACGCCAGTTAATGAATCGACCAAGTCGGCCAAAGATTCGGATGATGCCTTTCCCGGTGTTTCACGTCGGATAAAGGAAATGACAGAGCGTGCGGATTTCTCGCAAGCCCCGCGCAGAGCAGGTGCACATTTGGTGCTCGGCGGTAAGGTAGTAGTGGAACTCATGGCGAACCTCCAATTTTTACGTTTCGATTATATACAATTATTCGAAACATTTCAGCAAGATTGGATCGCTTCCGCACTGACGCCTTGTGGCCGGGAACCGACCTAAATCGATAACCGCGTCTGATCCAAAGCGGTTGGGTGCGATTAGTTATACAAACGTATGCACCAGCGTTTGGCCGCGCCCCGATACACCAACCCTCACCATAACCGGAGCTAGTAGCCGTAGGGGTCGGGCGGGAGGCCAGTGGTTCAACATGTCCCCCGGCGGAAACTGACCCTTGTTAAGTGACCGTATTCGGGCAGCGTTTCTGGCGGTTGCCCTTGTGCCGGCAGTTATCATCTGCCCCGCCGACGCCTCCGTCCGCGGCAGGCCGGACTATAATCGCGGTTCTGTTGCAGCCAGTTGAATTCACGCGCGGCGCCCCGCATTTATCGGGAGGAAAACACATGATCAGCGTCCGCCCACCCGCCGTTGCCGGCCTGTTTTATCCGGCCGCCGCCGCCGAACTGCGCCGCGATGTCGCCGCCCTCCTCGCCGCCGCCGGGCCCGCTGCGCGCGCCAAACCGGTGCCCAAAGCCATCATTGCGCCGCACGCCGGCTACCTCTATTCGGGGCCAACCGCCGCCGCTGCCTATGCGCGGCTGGTGCCGGCGCGCGACCTCATCAAGCGCGTCGTGCTGCTGGGGCCCGTGCACCGCGTGCCGGTCCGCGGACTCGCACTGCCAGCGGCCAGCATGCTGGCCACGCCACTGGGCAACATCATGGTCGATGCCCGCGCGCACGCGGCGCTGTCGCTGCTGCCGCAGGTCAGCATCAACGCCGCCGCGCACGCACAGGAACACTCGCTCGAAGTGCACCTGCCCTTCCTGCAGACCGTGCTCGCCGGTTTCACCGTGGTGCCACTGGCGGTGGGCGACGCCAGCGCCGAAGAAGTCGCGCAGGTTATCGACACGCTGTGGGGCGGGCCCGAAACGCTGATCATCGTCAGCTCGGATCTTTCGCATTACCTGAATTACACCGAGGCACAGTCGCTCGACCGCAACACCGCGCAGGCGATACTCGATCTGCGCAGCGATATTTCACATGAACAGGCCTGCGGCGGCACACCGGTCAATGGTCTCGTCCTGGCCGCCGGCCGTCATCATCTCACCGCGGATCTCATCGACCTGCGCAACTCGGGCGACACCGCCGGCGATCGCCAGCGCGTCGTCGGCTATGGCGCATTTGCATTCCACGAATCCAAGGTTACCAATATGACTGTCGAAGACACGCGCGCCTCCCTCTACGGCGACGAAAAGCACGTGATGCCGGAGCATGCAGGTGAAGTGCTGCTGCCGCTGGCGCGCGCCGCCATCGCCGCAGAATTATCTCTGCCCGGCGCAGCGCACGCAGATGCGCAATGGCTCGCAGGCAAAGGTGCGTCGTTCGTCACCCTGACCAAACAAGGCGACCTGCGCGGTTGCATAGGCACGCTGGAAGCGCACCGCGCATTGGGCGCCGACGTCAAAGCCAACGCGATGGCCGCGGCGTTCCGCGACCCGCGCTTCAAACCGCTGACAACTGCCGAATTCGCGACCGTACGCGTCGAAGTGTCTGTGCTGTCGGCGGTCGTGGCGATGAGTTTTCGCGACGAAGCGGACGCTCTCGCACAACTGCGCCCCGCCGTCGACGGTGTGATTTTTCAGTACGGTTTTCACCGCAGCACTTTCCTGCCGCACGTGTGGGAAGATTTCCGCGATCCGCGCATCTTCATGGGCCATCTGAAACACAAGGCCGGCCTGCCGCCCGACCTCTGGGACCCGGCAGTCAAACTCTCGCGCTACACGGTCATGAAGTGGCGCGAGTCCGACAGCTAGACGCATGAGTTACGCCGGGCGCTGGTGGCATATGCTCGACGACGGCCGCATGCAATGCGACCTGTGCCCGCGCGACTGCCGGCTGCACGAAGGCCAGCGCGGCGCGTGCTTCGTGCGCCAAAGGGTCGGCGACTGGATGATGCTGACCACCTACGGCCGCTCGTCGGGTTTTTGCATAGACCCGATCGAAAAGAAACCGCTCAACCATTTCTATCCCGGCTCCAGCGTGCTGTCCTTTGGTACCGCGGGCTGCAACCTCGCGTGCAAGTTCTGCCAGAACTGGGACATCAGCAAATCGAATGATATGGACCGCCTCGCCGATGAGGCCTCTCCTGCTGCCATTGCAGAAGCCGCGGTGAAGAACGGCTGCCGCAGCATAGCTTTCACCTACAACGATCCGGTCATTTTTGCGGAATACGCGATGGACGTCGCCGATGCCTGCCACGAACGCGGCGTGAAGACGGTCGCCGTTACCGCCGGCTATGTGCACGAAGTACCGCGACGCGCCTTTTACGCGAAAATGGACGCCGCAAATGTCGATCTGAAAGCGTTTACCGATGAGTTTTATTTCAGGCTGTGCGGCGCACATCTGCAGCCGGTGCTCGACACGCTGGTCTACCTCAAGCACGAAACCGCGGTCTGGCTCGAAATCACCACGCTGCTGATCCCGGGCAAGAATGATTCCGCCGAAGAAATTACCGCCATGTGCGCGTGGATCATGCGTGAACTCGGACCCGACGTGCCGCTGCACTTCACCGCCTTCCATCCCGATCACAAGATGAACGACCTGCCGCCGACGCCGCCTGCAACGCTGCAGCGCTCGCGCCGAATTGCGCTGGATGCCGGTTTGCATTACGTCTATACCGGCAACGTGCACGATGCCGAAGGCGGCACGACTTACTGCCCGGGATGCCGCGCGCCGTTGATCGTGCGCGACTGGTACGAAATCTCCAAGTATGATGTAACGCCGGACGGCGGCTGCCCGCATTGCGGCACAGCGATCGCCGGCGCATTCGAAACTTTTCACGGCCAGTTCGGCCGGCGGCGCATCCCCGTCGCCATCAACAGGCGCTAACCCCATGAGCTATGCACGTTTAAGTTGCGCAATCGGCTTCGCACTAACAGTCGCAATGTCGGGCTTGACGCACGCGCAACCTTTCCCTAACCGGCCGATCCGCCTGATTTCGCCGTACCCACCGGGCGGCGGCAACGACGTGCTGGCGCGGCTGATCGCCGAAAAAATGGGCGAAGGACTCGGCCAGCGCGTCATCGTCGATAATCGCGCGGGCGCCAACACCATAGTCGGCACCGACATCGTCGCCAAATCCGCGCCCGACGGCCACACCATGGTGCTGGTGCCGAACAGCTTCGTCACCAATCCGGGTTTTTACGCCAAGCTGCCCTACGATACGGTGCGCGATTTTGCGCCGGTCGCTCTGGTCGCGCTCTCGCCGCAAATACTCGTCGTGCATCCGTCCCTCCCCGCGACCACCGTGAAAGAGCTGATTGCTCTCGCCAAGGCCAAGCCCGGCGCCTATAGCTACGGCAGTTCCGGCAACGGCTCGGTCGGCCACCTGGCCATGGCGCTGTTCGCCGTGACGACAGGCATACAGCTCGAACATATCGCGTACAAAGGCACCGCCCCCGCCGTGACCGAGTTGCTCGGCGGCCAGATCCCGCTGATGCTGTCGTCCACGCTGTCGGTGCTGCCACATGTGAAGGCCGGCAAACTGCGCATGCTCGCGGTCAGCACCGCCAAGCGCTCGCCCGCGGTACCTGACGCGCCGACCATCGCCGAAGCCGGCGTACCCGGTTACGAAGCCACACTCTGGTATGGCCTGATCGCCGTCGCGCGCACGCCCGAAGCCATACTCGACAAGTTGAATGCGCAGATAGAAAAAACGGTGCACAATCCCGACATCATCGAAAAACTCGCGCGCCAGGGCGTAGAACCTTATTACTACGGCCACAAACAATTTTCTGCGCGCGTCCGCGAAGAAGTCCCCAAATGGGCCAAGGTCATCAAGGATGCGGGCATACGCATTGACTAGAGTGAGCGCTTTGCAACTAACCTACGCTATTGCCGGCACTTGCGTCGCGCTGCTCGCAACAGGCCATGCAGATGCAGCGACGACGGATTTTCCGTCGCACCCGCTGCGCATGATCGTGCCTTATTCGCCCAGCGGCAACGCCGATATTATGGCGCGGCTGGTGGCCCAGCGTCTGAGCGACAATCTTCACCAGCAGGTTGTGGTCGACAATCGGCCCGGTGCGAACGGCATCATAGGCACCGGACTGGCGGTCAAGGCCGCTCCCGATGGCTACACTATCGTGCTGGTCGCGAGTTCGCTGGCGACCAATCCCAGTCTCGTTAAATCGATGCCATACGACACGCAGCGCGATCTCGCGGCAATCAGCATGGTCGGCTCGACACCGCTGATCATCGCCGCCTTCGCGGGATTGCCGGTGGTTACTATAAAAGACCTCATCGCTCTCGCCAAAACCAAACCCGGCCTGATCAATTACGCCTCATCCGGACACGGCTCGCCTGCCAATATGGCCGGCGAGTTGTTCAAGTTCATGACCGGCACGAACATCGTGCACGTGGCTTACAAAGGCACAGCGCAGGCGACCACCGACGTGCTCGGCGGCCATGTACAGATTTTTTATCCCAGCATGACTGTCGTCCTGCCTTACGTGAGATCAGGCAAACTGAAAGCGCTGGGCATGACCAGCCTCACGCGCTCCCCGCTCGCGCCCGAAGTGCCGACCGTGTCCGAATCCGGTGTGCCCGGCTATCAGGCCAACATCTGGAACGGCATACTCGCACCGGCGGCAACACCCAAAGCCCTCATCGCAAAACTGAATGCGGAAATTGTGCGGGCACTGAGCGCACCCGAATTACGCGATCGTTTCGCTGCGGCAGGCGCCGACGCCGCGCACAGCACACCTGAGGAATTCCGCGCGTTCATCGCTGCCGAGCAGATCAAGTGGGCCAAGGTGATACGCGACGCCGGCATCCGCGTCGATCTGGAGCGTTAGCGTCCGCAGCGACTCCCGGACGAACTTGTAAACGCCTGTATAATTCGGGCTTTTTTGCAAGCGCTTAGAGTGCCTAACGCAATGAAACGCGTGTGCGTTGCTGCCAGAATTGGTGATGGCAAGGTGCCCGGTGAAGCCAATACTCCATGTATTGGCAAGACGAACAACGCGGCCAGCGCCGATTCTGGCTGCAACCCTTCGGGCTGGCACGAGTTTTGGCCTGTAGCCCCCGGCTCTCGGCGAAAAGCTTTTGTTGTTGGGGCGGAGGCGGGGGCCGAATGGCGCATATATAATCCGGGGTCTACGGCACCGTTCCCGCGAACGGGCCTGCGGCTAACGAGTCTCGGCGCCATGTTGTCGAAAAGCCCCTTGCTTAGAATGACTAAGCCGCGGGACTTTCTTCTAGCCCTGAGCCAAAATCGTGACAGCGCATCGCGTGTTTCATTACGTTAGGCACTCTTGATGTTGATGGAAGCACAACCACCCGGCCACAAAAGCCGGGTCGGTCCGTTTCACGGCTCGGCTGATGCCCTCGCGCTCGCCGAACTGGCGGGCAAGGTGCGTCCGCTGCTCGTGATAACGGCGACCGCCGCCGCCGCGCAGCGGCTGCTCGATGAAATCCCCTGCTTCAATCCTGCGCTGAAAGTCCACCTGCTGCCGGACTGGGAAACCCTGCCTTACGACAGTTTTTCGCCGCACCACGACCTGGTGTCGGAACGGCTCGCCACCCTTTATCAGATCACGCAACAGGCGTTCGACATTGCCATCGTGCCGGTGACGACGGCGCTCTACCGGCTAACGCCGACCGAATATCTCGCCGCGCGCACTTTCTTTTTCAAGCAGGGCGAAAAGCTCGCCGCCGATGAACTGCGCAAGCAGCTCACAGTCGCCGGCTACACGCACGTCACGCAGGTGCTGTCGCCGGGCGAATACAGTTTTCGCGGCGGCCTCATCGACTTGTTCCCGATGGGCAGCGCCCTGCCCTACCGCATCGACCTCTTCGACGACCAGATCGAATCGATCCGCAGCTTCGACGTCGACACCCAGCGCAGCATCTACAAGGTCAAGGAAGTGCGACTGCTGCCGGCGCGCGAATTTCCGCTCGACGAAGACGGCCAGACCATGTTCCGGCGCAATTTCCGCGCGCGCTTCGAAGTCGACCCCTCGCGCTCGCGCTTGTACAAAGACGTCAGCAACGGCATCGCGCCCGCCGGCATCGAATACTATCTGCCGCTTTTTTTCGAACACACCGCGACCCTGACCGACTACCTGCCACCCACTACCACCGTCGCCCTGCACCACGACGTGCAGCCGGCAATCGAGCAGTTCTGGCAGGACACGCAGGCGCGCTTCAACCTGCTGGGCGGCGACCGCAGCCAGCCGCTGCTGCCGCCGCGCGAATTGTTTTTGTCCGCCGACGCATTCTTCGGTACGCTGAAACCGTTTCCTCGCATCGAGATTTGCGAAGTCGCAGATTCTGCATCATCACCCATTACCCATCCCTCATCACTCATCACCGCTTCTTTGCCGCCGGTTGCCGTCGACCGCCGCGCCGACCAACCGCTCAACAAGCTGCAGTCGTTCCTCAGCGGATACACGGGCCGCGTGCTGCTGCTCGCCGAGACCCTGGGCCGCCGCGAAACCATGCTTGAATATTTCGCCGAACACGGCATCAAGCCGGCACCCTGCGGCGGTTTCGGTGAATTTCTCGCCGACAGCGCGCCGCTGATGCTGGGCGTGGTGCCGCTCGCAGCCGGCTTCGTCATGGACCAGCGCGGGTTCGCGGTCATTACCGAAAACGAGCTATACGCTTCGCAGGTGCGCACACGCCGCGAACGCGAAGGGCGCAAGGCTTCCAGCGAAGGCATGCTGCGCGACCTTTCCGAAGTCAAAGTCGGCGACCCGGTGGTCCACCTGCAGCACGGCATCGGGCGTTACCTCGGATTGCAAAACTTCGATTTCGGCGAAGGCACCACCGAGTTTTTGACCCTCGAATACACGCGTGGTGACAAGCTCTACGTGCCGGTATCGCAGTTGCACCTGATCAGTCGTTACAGTGGCGCGCCTGCCGAATCTGCCCCGCTGCACGATCTCGGCAGCGGCCAGTGGGACAAGTCCAAAAAGAAAGCCGCCGCTCAAGTACGCGATACCGCTGCGGAGCTGCTCAATCTCTATGCGCAGCGCGCGATGCGCGAAGGCCATGCCTTCAAATTGCAACAACATGACTACGAAGCCTTCAGCGACGCGTTTCCGTTCGAGGAGACCCCTGACCAGAAGGCCGCGATCACTGCGACGCTAAACGACCTGCAACAAGGCAAGCCGATGGACCGCCTGATCTGCGGCGACGTTGGCTTCGGCAAGACCGAAGTGGCATTACGGGCGGCGTTTGTTGCAGTTAATGAAGGCAAGCAGGTCGCGGTGCTGGTGCCGACCACCCTGCTCGCCGAGCAGCATTTCAACACCTTCTCCGACCGCTTCGCCGACTGGCCGGTAAAAATCGCCGAGCTGTCGCGCTTCCGCTCGCAAAAACAGGTCGCCGAGACGCTGGTTGCGCTGGCCGAAGGCAAAGTCGACATCGTGATCGGCACCCACAAGCTGCTGCAGCAGGACATCAAGCTGAAGAACCTTGGCCTCGTCATCATCGACGAAGAGCATCGCTTCGGCGTGCGCCAGAAGGAAAAACTCAAAGCGCTGCGCGCAGAAGTCGACGTGCTGACCCTCACCGCGACGCCGATCCCGCGCACGCTGGGCATGGCGCTGGAAGGCCTGCGCGACTTTTCGGTGATCGCCACCGCGCCGCAACGCCGGCTCGCCATCAAGACCTTTGTCGCCCGTCACAGCAAGGGGCTGATCAGGGAAGCCATCCTGCGTGAACTGAAACGCGGCGGCCAGATTTATTTCCTGCACAACGAAGTCGACACCATCGCGCAGGTGGAAGAGAGCCTCGCGCGGCTGGTGCCGGAAGCGCGCATCCGTATCGCACACGGCCAGATGCGCGAGCGCGAGCTTGAAATCGCGATGCGCGACTTCTACCAGCAACGCTTCAATATCCTGCTGTGTACCACCATCATCGAGACCGGCATCGACATCCCGACCGCGAATACCATCATCATCAACCGCGCCGACAAGTTCGGCCTTGCGCAGCTGCACCAGCTGCGCGGGCGCGTCGGCCGCTCCCACCACCAGGCTTATGCCTACCTGCTGCTGCCCGACGAAGGCAGCATCACGAGCCAGGCCAAGAAACGGCTGGAGGCGATCCAGCAGATGGAAGAACTGGGCTCGGGATTTTTTCTCGCCATGCATGACCTTGAAATCCGCGGCGCCGGCGAAGTGTTGGGCGATTCGCAATCGGGCGAAATGCAGGAAGTCGGTTTCAACCTTTATTGCGCGATGCTGGATACCGCGGTGAAATCGCTCAAACAGGGCCTGGAACCCGATTTGTCCGCACCACTGGGCGTCACCACCGAAATCAATCTGCACGCGCCGGCGCTCCTGCCGGATGGTTACTGCAACGATATCCACGAGCGACTGGTGATTTACAAGCGGCTCGCCAACTGCGAAACCGGCGCCGAACTCGATGCCATGCACGAGGAACTCATAGACCGCTTCGGCCTGCTGCCGCCACACGCCAAAACCTTGCTGGAAAGTCACCGCCTGCGCGTGCTCGGCAAGCCGCTCGGCATCGCGCGCATCGATGCCTCCGAATCGGGCGTGCAACTGCAGTTCATCCCCAATCCGCCCATCGATGCGGCGCGCGTGATGCAGTTGATACACAAGAACAAGCATTACAAGCTCGCCGGCCCGGACCGCCTGAAGGTCAGCGCCGACCTGCATGAAGTCGCCGAACGCGTGACCAAGGTCAAACAGATTTTCAGCGAACTCACCGCCTGAGCCATGTCCAAATTCAAGGCTATTTTGTGGGACAACGATGGCGTGCTGGTCGATACCGAGCACCTCTATCGCGACGCCACGCGCCAGATCATGGCGGCAGTCGGATTCAACCTCAGCGACGAGCAATACCGCGACCTGTTCCTGAGCCAGAACCATGGCGCATGGCATTTGCTGGCGGCACAGGGCCATGCCGAAGCGGCACTGGTGCGCATGCGCGCGGAGCGCGACGATTTATACAGCAAATTATTGCGCGCACGCGACCACACCATCGAAGGCGTGGCAGAAGTATTGCAGGCTCTGCATGGCCGCTACGCCATGGGTGTGGTCACCAGTTCGCAGCGCAAGCACTTCGAAATCATTCATGCTCAGAGCGGCCTGCTGCGCTATTTCGATTTCGTGCTGGCCCGCGAAGACTATGCGAACTCCAAGCCCGATCCTGAACCCTATCTCGCGGGCATCGCAAAAACCAGCTTGCGCGCCGATGATTGCATCGCAATCGAAGACACACTGCGCGGACTGACCGCCGCAACCGGCGCCGGTCTCAAATGCATGGTCATACCGAACGCGCTCACCAGCGGCGGCGATTTCAGCGCGGCATACAAAGTTCTGCGCGATATCCGCGAACTCCCCGCAGCACTCGAGCAGTAGCGCGAACAGCCTCCGGTATAATCGCGCATGGATTTAGTGATTCAAGGCGTCGAGGTCGAAACCCCCGACCTCAAAGAACTGGCCAGGCTTGCCGGCGCGTCGGCCATAGAAGCGATCACGCCCAACGCTTTTCGGTTGCGCAATGCGACACCCAATCCGGCGATCGCACCGTACTGCGAGAAAACACAACTCGACCACGCATTCGTTCCGCCAGCGCGCAAGCTCGCCGACATGCGGCTAGCCGTGATGGACATGGATTCGACGCTGATCACCATCGAGTGCATAGACGAAATCGCCGACATGCAGGGACTAAAGCCCGAAGTCGCCGCCATCACCGCGGCCGCGATGCGCGGTGAACTCGACTACCCGCAAAGCCTGCGCCAGCGCGTCGCCCTGCTCAAAGGGCTGGATGCCGGCGCCTTGCAACGCGTCTACGACGAACGGCTGCGCCTGTCGCCGGGCGCGGAAATCATGCTCGCGAAATTCAGGCAACTGGGCATCAAGACCATGCTGGTATCGGGCGGCTTCACGTTTTTCACCGAGCGCATGCAAAAACGCCTCGCGCTCGACTATACGCGCTCGAACGTGCTTGAAATATCAGGCGGCAAACTGACGGGAAACGTCACCGGCGAAATCGTCGATGCCGACGTTAAACGTACCGCATTGCTGAAGGTGCGCGACGAGTTGGGACTGCGAAAGGAACAGGTCATCGGGCTAGGCGACGGCGCCAATGACTTGAAGTTCATGGCGGAAGCCGGCGTCAGCGTCGCCTATCACGCCAAGCCGGTGGTGCGCGCGCAGGCGACCTGCGCGCTGAATTATTGCGGCCTCGAAGCGGTATTGAACCTGTTTTCCTGAGAGGTGTTGGGGGAGTTGCTGGCGACCGCCGTTCCCGGATACGCCCTAAATCGATGGCTCACTCGCCTCTCATGGGGAACGCTGCGCAACTGGCGCGTCAAGCCCGCAAGGAGAGTGATCGTTCCCATCGCCGCGAAGGCGGGCACGACGCTCATCGACGAGTTGCTGGAGCGCCGCGATGTCCGAGTCCGCCATGCCCGCATGCCGTGCGGCGGCGATCACGCGCGTGAGCTCCTCGGCTTCGTCCATGTCGCGATTCTTGAGTGATTCGATGACCATCGTGAGCGTCTCGAAGCTCGAGACGAACTCGTCGCCGGCCCGGAGCGGTCGCGCGCGGGGATACTTACCACCGAGCAGAGTCGCGAGCTGGCGGTGGGTAACGAATTCCGGGCCGCACAACCGATGGGTGATAAGCAGCCCCATCACGCCGAGCGCCAAGACTTCAATGACGAGGAACGCGATTGAGATGTGGAAGACACGCAAGGCTTGATCTATATCCACTTTGTTGCTGATCTCGGGCGACTCCATCGCGAGATCGATGATTCTGTTCATCTCCCAGTAGCTGTTGAGGAGCAGGGCGCCAAGCACCGCAGAGACCACCCCGGCGATGCCGATGATGATCGCCGTGTACTTGTACTGGAACCGCCTGTTGACGACGGGGATAAGGCTGCGCTTATACGGCTGTGCCATCGAAACTCCAGATAATGAAAAAGCTAATCGGCAATACGGGTCACGCAGACATTATCGGCAAGTAATCGCCGCTACTTGAAGGCCGTCTCCCCCGATTCCTGAACGGGCTCTGACTATTAACCTGCCCAGGGTTTCGGGAACAAGCACAACTTGAGAGTATGGTTCCCGTAGCCAGCGAGAAAGTCCATGAAGAAAAACCGATTCACTGAAGAACAGCGGGTCGCGATCCCGCCGCAAGCCGATCGCAGGCAAGAAACTACAGGGCCCTGCAATCCAACAAGCTGCTGTTTCTCACCCGCCAATCTCGAACACCGCATCGACGACGATAGACACATTGAAGCGCAGCCCGCTGACACCCATGACGGTGTCTTGGTTCGTCATTTCATACTCCATGCGAGTGTTAAAAATTGCTTTGAAAGTGCCGCCGCCTAATCATGACCGGTTAGATTTTCCAATCGAATGATTTTTCGCTGACCGAGAGCGCATCAAAAACATGCATAGAGGCATTTGACACGTTCAGATGAGTTGTTGGCGTGAATTATTCCCGCATTCGCGCATGCGGCATCTAAATTCGAGAGTTATTTCACACGACCGTTCATCACCGTTTGTCGAACGTTCATCGTGAAGTGTTAACGTCTCGCCACTAAGAGCTTATTCTTCAATCGCACTACTGGGCAAACCCGACCGAAAGGCGGGGGCGCAAAGTCACCGGTCTAAAGAGCGGAAGCTCCATGACGGCGGGATTGCAGCGAGTACATCATGTTTTGATTTTGACTCGCAGTTCTTCCCGCCTGAGTAGTTCCTCTCCGCTGAGTACTCCCAAGTGACTCGCCTGCAGCATGGCGCGCGGTAAACAGCATTAGTTTGAGTAGTGCCTGAAAAGGGCAAACCCGACTTAAGGACAGGGGCGCGAAGTCGCCGACCTAAAGAACGGAAAACCTAAGTCGTTAAGTAATAGCAGTGCCTAAAAAGAGGGTAAACCCGACCGCAAGGCGGGGCCCGGTCTAATGAACGGAAGATGCCATGATAGCGAAATTGCCTAGCAGCCTGTCGGACTGGAGTTGATGATTTGAGCGATGTTGATCATGGTAATCGAGCGGAACAGTGAATCGAGGGCTAAATGGTTTGAGCGGATCGTGAGCGCACCGCTGGGTGCCCGTTTATCCTGCCAATATCGCCATTCTCT
>CANJHY010000132.1:0-13457 GCA_947474275.1 Betaproteobacteria bacterium | reverse complement strand
TGGCCGGTGCTTTCGGTCAGGCGCTGCGCGAGGCTGCGCGCCATGATGTCGCTCCCACCCGCGGCGGCAAATGGAACAATTATCCGGACCGTCTTGGTGGGATATACGACCGGTTGCGCGGCATGCGATACGCAAAAGCATTGAACCGCAAAGCACGCGAAGGACGCAAAGAAGAGCGCAAAAACATATTTCATCCTGTCGTACACCATATTCAATCCGGACTTCGATGCAGATTTTACTAATTGCATCGGGTTTCCTTCGCGTCCTTCGCGTCCTTGGCGGTTCCAGATTGAGTAGCCGTACATAGCAACGAACTACGCTGCCGACTACTTCAACACGGGCAGTGGCGGCGGCGTTCCCGCGGGCAAGGGCTGGTTGTCGATGTTGAGCACCATGGATACCAAAGAGTAATAGCCACAGACGCCGATCAGGTCGACCACGCCGCGCTCGCCAAACTTGTCGAAAGCTGCTTTCTGGGTTGTGGCGCTGACGGTCTTGTTTTCGTGCAGCTCCTTGCAGAAATCGTACACGATCGTCTCGTCCTCCTGCATGTTGGCGGGACGCTTTCCCTGCGCGAGGTCGGCGGCGATTTCCGGCTTGAGGCCGCCTTTCATCGCGTGCGGATAGTGCGCGAACCACTCGTATTGCGAAGTCCAGTAGCGTGCAGTGATCAGGATCGCGAATTCATTGAGGCGCGCCGGGATCGAGCTCTCGAAGCGCAGAAATTCGCCGACGCTTTGCACGCGGTCGCACAACACCGGGCTGCGCAGCAGCGCGTTGAAAGGCCCGCGCACACCGCCGCGCGGGCCGGCCATCAATCCCTGGTAGATCTTCAGCTGCGCGGGGTTGAGTTCGCTCTCGGCGAGTTTCTTGAAAGTCGGTCCGCTCATGCTGCAACTCCCGCGCAGACGCATCGATGGCTAAAATAAAATCCGGACATGTTTCCCCCGTTTATTGGTGTGAGGCGACATCGTAGCATGTGGGCAGAAGTTCGTCCGGCACCCTTCCCTCATTGCCTTGCTGTTCCGTGCTAATCTCGAAAAAAATTGGAAGGAACAATGGTGAACAAAACATCCGGATGGATTGCCCTCGTAACCATGTTCGCGCTGATGTCAGCAAGCAGCCTCGCGAACGCGCAAACTTGGAAGCCCACGCGCCCCGTCGCGCTGGTAGTGGGCGCGACACCCGGCGGCAGTCTCGACCTGACCGCGCGCTTGCTCCAGCGCATCCTTGATCAGCAGAAGCTCGTCGGCTATCCGGTCGTGGTGCTCAACAAACCCGGCGCCGGCCAGGGACTGGCGTGGGAATATCTGCAGGACCGCGGCAACGACGGGCACGCCATCGCGCTGGGCGGCCCCAACCTCGCGTCGAATCCCATCATGGGCACGCACATGATCGGCTACCGCGACGTGACCACCATCGCGCTGCTGTTCGACGACTACACCGCTCTGGTGGTGCGCGCGGACTCGCCGCTGAAGTCGATGCGCGAAGTGGCCGAACGCCTGCGCAAAGACCCCGGCGCGTTGACGATAGGTGTGGGACCGGCACTCGGCGGCGGCGCGCATATCGGTGCGGTGGTCGGACTCAAGGCAGCCGGCGTGCATATTCCCGGAGTCCGTTTCGTCGTCTACAAGTCGGCAGGCGAAGCCATGACGGCGGTGATCGGCGGCGAGATCGACATCGCGGCGGGCACCGTCGCCAACTATCCGCCGCAACTAGCCGCCGGCCGCATCCGCGTCATCGGCATTACCGCACCGCAGCGGCTGGGCGGCGTCATGGCCGTGGCGCCCACATTGAAAGAGCAAGGCATAGACGGCGTCTTCACAACCTGGCGCAGCGTTGTCGGGCCCAAAGCGATGGCGCGTGAGCAGGTCGCCTATTGGGAAGCCACGCTCGCCAACGTCATCAAGACCGACGACTGGCAAAAAGACCTCGAGCGCAATTTCTGGACGTCGAACTTCATGACCGGCGCCACCGTCCGCCGCTACATCGAGGAGCAGGGCAAACTGTTCCGCGAGATATTTTCTGAACTGGGCATGAACAAGCGCTAGCCGGCACGTCCCGTCTCCCGCCAATCAGAAGGAAATCTTTCCACCCATGAGCATTACCGAACAACTCGCGCGTTTCGCCGTCGAAAGCCGCGCGGACATACTGACAGACGAAGTCGCCGCATCGGCGAAACTCAAGTTTCTCGACACCATCGCGGTCATGATCAGGGGTGCGCACCATCCGTCCGGCACCAGCGCACTGCGCGTGGCCCAGCGCATGGGGGGCAAACCCGCCGCCACGCTGTTCGCCAACGGCGAAAAAACATCATCTCCGCTCGCGGGCTTCGTCAACGGTGTCGCCGCGCACGCGCTGGAATACGACGACAACACGCGCGGCGTCGGCCACGTCAGCGTATGCCTGGTCCCCGGCTGCCTCGCGGTCGCCGAGGAGGCCGGCGCGTCGGGACACGCAACGCTCGAAGCTTTCGCGATCGGCTTTGAAATCGCGTCGCGCGTTGCAAAGGGATTGCGCCCTGCTCTGATCGACAACGGCTGGCATCCGATCGGCATCGTCGGCGGCCAGGGCGTCACGGTCGCCGCATGCAGGCTGCTCGGCCTCAATGTGCTTGAAACACGCATGGCGATGGGCATCATGGCGTCATCGGGCGGCGGCGTGCGCAAAAACGTCGGCACCATGGGCAAAGCGTTTCACGTCGGGCATGGCGTGCGCTCCGGTATTTTCGCCGCCCTGCTCGCGCAGGACGGTTTCAGCGTGGACCCCGACATCATCGAAGGCGCGGAAGGCGGCGGCGAAGGGCACCAGCGTTTCGGCCTCGCCGACACCTTCAGCGGTATCGGCAAGCATCGGCTGCACCTGATGGTCGAAGGCCTCGGCGGACCACTCGAAGTCGCGCGCAACACCACCATGGTGCGCATGCATCCGGGGTCGACCGCGCCGAGCTCGACCGTCGACGGCGTCATCGCGTTGGCTAAAGAACACTCGCTGAATCCGGTCGACGTCGAGGAACTCACCGCGGAGCTGACGCCGCAGTGCGTCGCCATTGCGCCTTACCCCGATCCGTCCGACGAGCATCGCGCGAAATTCTGCATCCCGTATTCGCTTGCCGTCGCGCTGATCGACCGCCAGGTCCTGCTCGATCAATACGAGCCGCAGCGCATCGCTGCCACCGACGTGCGCGCGCTGATGACGCGCATCAAGATCGCGCTGCCGGACGATCTCAAGCACCATCGCGGGCAATGGGGCGAGAACGGCATCAACTGGGGCGAGTCGCGCATCACCATTAAGCTCAAGGACGGGCGCGTGCTGAAAAAAGCGGCGCCCTATTCGCGCGGTTGGCCCGAAGACCCGGTGCCTTGGGACGACGTCAAAACGAAGTACGCCGAGTGCGCGGACGGCATTCTTTCGCAAGCCCAGGTCACCGAAACGGTCGACATGATCGCGGGGCTCGAACGCCTCGACAAAGTTTCAGAACTGGTACGCGCGTTGACCGCGAAACCCGGAGCACGCAAATGAGCAATATGCAATTCCAGCGTCTGCTGGTCTGCGCATTCGCCGCGCTGGCGATCAGCACTTCAGCCTGTGCCCAGACTTATCCGACCAAGCCCATCAAATTCATCGTGCCCTTCGCTCCCGGCGGTGGCAGCGACATCATCGCGCGCGTGCTCGCGCCGAAAATGACGGCCATGCTCGGGCAGCAGATTGTCATCGACAACCGGCCCGGCGCCGGCACCATCATTGGCGCCGAGGTCGCCGCCAAAGCGCCGCCCGACGGCTATGCGCTGTTCCTCGGCATCACCGGCACGATGGCGATCAATCCGAGCATGTACCGCAAGCTGCCGTACGATCCGGTGCGCGATTTCGCGCCGATCGCGATGATCGGCACCGGGCCCAATGTGCTCGTCGTGCATCCCACCCTGCCCGCGCGCTCGATCAAGGAATTGATTGCCGTGGCGAAATCGCATCCCGGCAAGCTCTCGTACGCCTCGGCCGGGACTGGCGGTGCGCCTCACCTTGCGGGCGAGCTTTTTAAATCGATGGCCGGCATCGACATGGTCCACATTCCCTACAAAGGGGCCGCGCCCGCCACCGTCGATCTCCTTGCGGGACAAGTACAGGTGATGTTCGCCGGCATGGGTGCGGCGCTGCCGTTCATCAAGGCGAACCGCCTGCGCGCGCTTAGTGTCGCCGGAACAAAGCGTTCGCGCGCGCTGCCCGAAGTGCCGGCGATCGGCGAGCACCTCAAAGGCTTTGAAGCATCGACCTGGTTTGCGGTGTTCGCGCCGGCCGGCACACCGCGGACTATCATTACCCAACTGCACGCCGTGCTGGCAAAATGCGTGGCGATGCCTGACGTCGAGCAGCAACTGGCGGAACAAGGTTACGAGCCGCTCACCAGCACGCCGGAAGAGCTTGGCGCTTACGTGACCAATGAGATCGCGAAGTGGGCAAAAGTCATCCGCGACGCGAATATTCCGAAGGAAGGCAGCTAATGCAGCGTTGTCTGCGCGATCGCCTCAACCCGGCGAACGCATGGACCTGACCAGTTTTACCCACTTGGGAATGCCGGTCTGAATCACACGGGTGAATTCCGCGGGCGTATTGCCGACCGCTTCTGCGCCCAAGCTGTCGAACACGCTTGCGACTTCTTTCTGCGCGAGCACTTTGGCGGTATCGAGGTGGATTTTGTCGACGATGGCCTTAGGCGTGCCGGCGGGCACCGCGATGCCGTACCAGGTGATGATCTCGTAGCCCTTCAGGCCCGCTTCGGAAATGGTCGGCACGTCCGGCAGCGCTGCCGCGCGCTTCAAGGTGGTCACGCCGAGCGGACGCAGCTTGTTCAGTTTGATATACGGCACCGATGTCACCAGCGTGTTGAATATCATCGCCACGTCGCCTGACAGTACCGCAATGGCCGACTGGTTGCCGCTCTTGTAAGGGACGTGAATCATGTCCACGCCTGCCATGGACATGAATAGTTCGCCGGCGAGATGCGGCACGCCGGCGGTGCCGCCGGAACCGAAAGAGAGCTGGCCCGGTTTGGCTTTGGCGAGGCGTATGAGTTCCGCCACGGTCTTCACGGGAACGGACGGGTGCACCGTCAACACGCTCGGGATCAAAACGAGCTGGGTCACGGCGTCGAAATCCTTGACCGGATCGTAGGTGATCTTTTCGGCCGCACCGACATTGGAACCGTGCGTGCTTGAAGTCGCCATCAGCCAGGTATAGCCATCGGCAGGCGCCTTGGCGACGATTTCACACCCGATCTGTCCATTGGCGCCGGCGCGGTTGTCGATCACGACCTGTTGGCGCCATGCCTCGCTTAATTTCTGCGCGACCAGCCGGCCAGTCACGTCGGAGGCGCCGCCTGCCGCATAAGGAACCACGAAACGAACAGTGCGCTGAGGATACGCCTGGTCTGCCGCCAATGCGCCCGCGCACGGCAACAGACACAACACAACCGCGCAAGCAGCACGTTTCACTTCATGCGGTCGTCTGGGCTTCGCGCTGCAATGCCTGCTCGCGCGAAAGGAACGGTGACTTGGTGCCGTGCGGGCGGCTCATGATGGGCGACAGCGGCCGCGCATCGGCGCTCTGCAGCCAGATCCGCATCAGGTGGCGGCGCTTGGCGGGGTCCTCATCATCCTCGAACTGCGTGCGCGAATGGAAGGCCACGTGGTTGTTCAGGTACTGGATGTCGCCCGGCTCGAAGCTCATGTCGAAGCGCAGCTCGTCGCCTTTGACAAGCTCGTCAAGCAAATCGAGCGCCGCGCACTCCTCGTCGGTGAGCGGCACACCGCCGACGGTCGCCGCCTGCACTATCGTCTTGCGCACGTAGCGCGAGCTCAGCTTGCCTTCGAAATAATCGAACACGGGAACGCGGTATTCGGTGATCTGCGCGATGCCGCCGCTCGCCTCACCGCGCAGGCTGTAATGAAAACCGCGGAAAAGGCAGTCAAGCGCCTGCGGCCGGCGCGCGAGTATCTCGTTGTAGACGGCGGTCGAGCTTGCAATACTGGAGAGGCCGCCGACTTTTGCCTTTTGCACGCAAAAAAGCCCCACGCGGTCGGTCGGGTCGCTGTGAAACGGCATGTACTCGTTGGTGCGGTAACCGCGCACCAGCTCGCCGCCGCTCACCTGGCCCCACTTCAAGCCTTCGTCGCGCACGTGACCAATGTGGTCGCCCTTGGTGTTCTGCGCGATGACGACACCGAGATTGACCGACAGGCCCCAGTAGATTTTTTCAAGGTCGGCGTCGTCGTAGCGCGCGACCGGCACGCCACGCACCAGCGCGATGCCGCGGCCTTCTTCGAGCTGGTGCGAGATTTCACGCAGGCGCGGCGCCGTCACGGGCAGCGGAAAATCGCGCGCGCGCATTTTGAGCACGGGCACGCCAGCCTTATTGACCGCTTTAAGCGCCGTTTCGATTTCGGCGACCTCGGCGGGTTTAAGCTCGTAGATCCACGACGGATCCCGCCGCAACTCCTCCGCCTTCCAGGCACAGGGGTGCGCGATGTGCTGGCGAAATACGGCGCTCATGCGGCTTTGGCATTCAGGCCGGCGACGAATTCTTCTTCCGGAATCGCCGCCGCCGGATTTGCGTTACGCGCGTTGTAGTAGTCGCGGCAACGTTTGAATTCCTCGAGGATGCGGCGCAGCTCGGCAACCGTCTTGTCGTGCAGATCGACGCGCACGTCGATTTCCGGGAAGTCGACGCGGTCAACGACACGTATCCATGCCGAACGCTCGGGACGCGGTATGCCTTTGGACATCTGGCCGCCGGCGTCACGCCCGCCTTCGAGCGCCATCAGCAGGCGGTCTTCGAGCGGTGCGTCGGGCTGCTTGAGAAATCCTGAAACAATGCCCGCCACCGTCTGCGGACCGGCGAGGCCGTTGCCATACGCAGCGTAGTACGGGCCCACCGTGTGGCCGGCCCATTTGCCGCAGTCCGGCCCGGTGTGTGCGACGACGTTGTTCTCGCGGTCGATGATGCCGAACTGCCGGTAATCGAAATCCGGGTCTTCGGCCGCCAGCGTGCGCATGATGCTGGCCGGCGTATAGCCCTGGGCCAGCATGTTGAGCGCCAGCGGATCGACGTAGCGCAGGTAAAATGCCTGCGATTTGCTGACACCGACGTTGGGGCGCACGCTTTCGTTGCGGCGGCCGCAGGCCATCGAGAACGTGGTCGAGCCGACGCCGAAGCGGCCGCTGCGCGGGCAGCGCGCGATAATCGAATAGGTCATGTGGCCTCCTTCGCTTGCTGTTTTTTGAGCATGTCGGCGAATTCCATCGCCGGTATCGCATTGCGCGGGCTGCGCGCGCGTTCTTCGTAATAGGCGATCGACGGTTTGTAGTCAACATAGATGCGGCGCAGGTCTTCGACCGCGTGGTCATGCATATCAACGCGCAGATCGACTTCGTTGTAAGTGCGGTTGCCCCAAACCACCATCGCCGCGGAGCGCTCCGGCAAACGACCTTTGCTGCCGACGATGCCGCCGGCTTTGCGGCCGGCTTCCAGTGCGGCGAGCAGCTGCTCGTCGAGACCGGCATCCGGCACGGATTCAAAACCCGCGGCCACGGCGTCCACCACCTGTTGTCCCGCCAGCATGTCGCCGAATGCGACATAGCCTTTGCCGATCTTGTGCCCCGCCCATTTGCGCACGCTGGCGCCGGTATGCGCGACGGCGATGCTCTCGCGGTCGATGATTGCGATCTGCCGGTATTCGTTGTCGGGATCGTTGGCTACGAGTTCGGTCAGCGTCTGGCCTGCGGTGCGTCCCTGCGCGAGCAGACTGATCGCGAGATAGTTGTTGCGCGGATGGGGCGAGCCCAGCGTCAGCGCGACGCCGGTATTGGCGCGCACCGCGCCGTCGCAAGACATGCCGATCGCGATGGAATAGCTGGCGCTGGCGATGCCGAACTGTCCGGTGCGCGGACAGCGGGCGATGATCGAATAGGTCATGCGGAACTCCGAGGGGGCGCGTACGTGCGAGGGAATAAGCCTAACATATTCGAAACTCAATGGTACGCATTCTGCTTTATCATTGCCGTGCCGCGGGAGGAAAAGCGATTCACTGCCGTGCCGACTGATGATGCGCGCGCCGCTTTCCCGCATAAAAAACTGAGCATTGCCCTGAAAGAATATTCATGTCGAATGACCGCTGCAGACTTGCCCTCATCGTGCTCGGTGGTTTTGCGCTGACGCCGGCACTCGCGCAAAACTATCCGCAAAAAGCCATCCGCATGGTCGTCGCCGCCGCACCCGGCGGCGCCAACGATATTCTCGGCCGCATGTATGCGCAGCGCATGACCGAAGCCCTCGGCCAGACAGTGATCGTCGACAACCGCGCGGGCGGCGGCGGCGTGGTCGGCGCCGAGACCGTCGCCCACGCGGCGCCGGACGGCTACTCATTGCTCTACTGCACGAACTCGGTCGTGGTCAATCCCTCGCTCAATCCAAAGGTCAATTACACGCTGAAAGAACTCGCACCGATTTCGCTGGTCGCGAGTTTTCCGCTGATGATTTCTGTGCACCCCTCGGTGCCCGTGAAAACCATACCCGAACTCGTCGCGCTGGCAAAAAAACGCGGCGGACTCAATTTCGGCTCCAGCGGCACCGGGTCAACCAATCAACTGACCGGCGTGCTGTTCAACATTTCCGCCGGGCTCAACAACGTACACATCCCTTACAAGGGCGCGGGCCCGATGATGACGGCGCTGCTGTCGGGCGAAATTGAAATGGGCGTCACCACGGCTTTTTCATCCATGCCTTTCGTGCGCGCCGGACGCATGCGCGCGATCGCGGTGACGAGCCTTAAACCGCTGCCGACGCTGCCCGGCGTGCCGACCATGGCTTCATACTATCCGGGCTTCAACACCAGCCTGTGGCACGGTTACCTGACTACCGCGGGCACGCCGGCACCGGTTGTCGCGATACTTAACCGCGAAATCGTCAAGGCGCTGCGCACGCCCGAAATTCGCCAGGCGCTCGACGACGGCGGCGCCGAATCCGTCGGCAACACGCCCGCTGAATTTGCCGCCATACTGATAGAGGATTTCGACAAGTACGCGAAGCTCGTGAAAATCTCCGGCGCCAGGGCCGACTAGAACGCAAAGGATTCCGCATGATCTCCACCTCGCTGCGCGTTTCACTGTTCATGCTTGCCGCGGCGCTGCCCGCTTACGCCCGGAATTACCCAACCAAACGATCCGCCTGATCGTGCCGTTCGCGCCGGGCGGCGGTAACGACGTGCTGGGCCGCATGTTTTCATCGCGCATGAGCTAAGCCCTCGGCCAGACAGTGATCGTCGACAACCGCGCGGGCGGCGCCGGACGGCTACTCATTGCTCTACTGCACGAACTCGGTCGTGGTCAATCCCTCGCTCAATCCCAAGGTCAATTAGTACTTTTGCCTTTGAGCGGCTCAAGCGCGATGGCTCGGGGGATGTCGTGCTGCAACTCAAAAGCGCGTGGCGCGACGGCACCACGCACATCAAGATGTCACCGCTGGAATTCATGCAGCGCCCGTGCCTGCATTTGATCCGTTTTCACGGCGTGCCGGCGCCCAATGCCGGGTTGCGTGCCGCGATCGTGCCGCGCCTTACTTGTCTTCCATCACCCACACCCCGTCCCACACGCCTGCCGGCGGGTTGAGCTTTAGTGTTTCACAGCGTTCGATATAAATCTCCGACAGTTTGTCGCCGGGATGCTGCCGCAGTGCCTCGCGAAACGCATTGATCGCCGCATCCCATTCGCCGGCGCGGTATTTTCCCACACCGTCTTTGAACTGGTTGACGACGTACATCAGGTTCGGAAAGCTCTTCTCGTCGTGGTAATCGAGCACCTCGTAAACCGCGACCGGCTTGGTCTTGCCTTTGACGACGACGAGATCGATTTCACGCGTGCGATAGGTGCCGCGCAGCTTTTTGTAAGTGGATTCACTGATCAGAATGCGCGCCGCATACTGCTTGCACGCGCTCTCCAGCCGCGCGGCGAGGTTGACGCCGTCGCCGATGATGGTGAAATTCATCTGCTTTTTCGAGCCGATGTTCCCCGACACCACAACGTCGGTATTAAGCCCGATGCCGATGTTGACCGGCTTCTTACCCTCGTTGGCCCGCGTTACGTTCCATGTCTCGAGGCTGCGGATCATCGCCACCGCGGTGCGCACCGCGCGATCCTCGTCGTCGTCGTGCCCGACCGGGATACCGAACGCCGCCATTATGGCGTCGCCGATAAATTTGTCGACCATGCCGCCTTCTTTTTGAATGCACCCGACCATAATTTCAAAATACTCGTT
Organism: Betaproteobacteria bacterium; assembly: GCA_947474275.1. GTDB lineage: Bacteria > Pseudomonadota > Gammaproteobacteria > Burkholderiales > SG8-41 > PALSA-1004. Next base: position 3,151 of record CANJHY010000132.1, on the reverse strand, counting down.
CAACATACTAACCGTCCCCTGCGGGCCGAGTTCTTCCGTCAGCGTGGTGAAGCCGCGGATGTCGGAGAACAATACCGTCGCCTCGATGCTCGTGCCGCCGAGTATCTCGGCGCCGGCGGCGAGCAACTGTTCGACGATCGACGGGTCCAGGTAACGCGCCATGGTGGATTTGACGCGCTTCTCGCTGGAAATATCCTCCAGCATGATCATCGAACCCAACCGCTTCTGCTCGACACTGATGAGCGGCATCACGGTGACATTGACCGAGTGCCGCTCCCCGCCAAACAGCATTTCCGCATCCATGGTGTGGTCGACCGCCTGCGTTTCAGCGACACGTTTCAGCTTGTCGAGCACCCACGCGTTGTCGCCGCTGAAAAAGTCCTGGGCTGCCTTGTTGATGATGTCGGCTTCATCCGCCTGCATGATGTGCATGCCCGCCACATTGCAGGTGACGATTTTTTCGGCTTCATCGAGCGTCAGCACGCCGCTCGGCATGGATTCAAGCATGCTCTCGTTGTAATTCTTCATGTTCTGCACGTCGGCGAACAGTTTTGCGTTCTCCAGTGCGATCGAAATCTGCGCGGTAAACGCCTTCAGACGCGACTCGTCTTCAGCGGTAAACGGCCCGCCGTGCTTGTTGAGCACCTGCGTCACACCGATGATGTTGCCGCTGTGATTGACGATCGGCACGCACAATATGGAGCGGGTGAAATAGCCGGTCTTCTTGTCAAACGCCGGACTGAAGCGCAGGTCCGCATACGCATACGGAATGTTGATGGTCTTGCCCGAGGTGAACACCGTGCCGGCGATGCCGACGTGATTTGGCAGCCGGATTTGCATCGCGGCGAGCCCCTGGCCGACCTCTGACCACAACTGGTTGGTCTTCTCGTCGTTCAGAAACAGCGTCGAGCGCTCGGCGTTCAGCATGCGGGTCGCCTCGCCCATGACTTTTTGCAGCAACGACCCGATCTTGATGTCGGAGGTCACCTCCGAGACGATGTCGAGAAACTCGAGTTCCAGCTTGCGGATCGCCGTTATGCGCTCGATGAACTGCGCGCTTTGCAGCGCCAGCGTGCCCTGCATCGTCATCGCGACCAGCAGCTTCATATCGGTCTTGGTGAAGCCGCCCCGCTGCTTGTTGAGCACCTGCGCGACACCGATCGTATCGCCCTTCGCGGTGTGGATCGGCACGCACAAGATGCTACGCGTGACAAACCCGGTCTGTTCGTCGATCGTGCGATTGAAGCGCGTGTCCGCGTAGGCATCGTCGATGATGACGCTCTCGCCGGTGGTAAACACGTGCCCGGCGACGCCGCTGTTGTTCAGAAGCCGTATTTCGCGATGGGACGTGCCCTGCGCCACCCGCGAATACAATTCGTTGGTCTCGGGATCATTCAAAAACAGCGTGCCGCGCTCGGCGTTCAACTCGGTGGTGGTGACTTCGACCAGACCGGTGAGCACTTCGTCGAGCGAATTCATGCCCGACAATTTTTGCGAAACACTGAGCAGCAGTTCGGCAAACCGCAAACGCCGGTCGCGGCTCGCATGCGAGGTGCCGCTGATCTCACGCGCAGGTGCCGCCACTGTCTTCCTGTCAGGCGCGCGCAGCTCGGCTTTGCTGCTCACTGCAGCGTCTCTGCGCCGGCCGCCGGCCGCTGGCTTTTGGCTCATGCCATTACTCCGGCATCTGCTGCTTCCAGCGTGTCGCGCAAGGTGGCGACGGTGGCCTTTAATTGCTGAATTTCATCGTGCGCCATGCGCTTGGCGGTCTGCACGCTGCGCTCCTTGTCCTGACGCTCCAGTTCAAGCGTATCGCGCAAGGTGGCGACGGTGGCCTTTAATTGCTGAATTTCATCGTACGCCATGCGCGTGGCGGTCTGCACGCTGCGCTCCTTGTCCTGACGCTCCAGTTCAAGCGTATCGCGCAACGCGGCGGTGGCGGCTCGCAACTGCACGATCTCTTGGTTTGCGGCGACAACGGCGGCCTGCACATCCTTGTCCCGGTCGATACGCGCCTGCTCGAGCACGTCGCGCAACGCCGCGGCGGTGGCTTTCAGTTGCGCGATCTCGGCGCTGCTCGCCGCAACCGCCTCCTGCACGCTTTTTTCCTTGTCGATGTTTGCCTGCTCAAGCGAGCTGCGTAATGCGGATACCGTATTCTTGAGATCACGGATTTCCGTCAGCCAGGCCTGTATCTCTTCCTGGGTGATGTTGGCAGATTGGGAGGTTGACATAGTTTATTCTGCGGCCCGGAGAAAAAGGCGATCATACTAGCAGAATGGGGGAAATAACGGAGGTTAAAAAAACAACGGAAATGGCGAAAAAGCGATTACATAAGTAGAATAACCGGTTATGTCCAATAAAATGAGCCTCGCGCCAGGTTTTGTAAGAACCCCCTCTGGCCACCGAGCAGAAGTTCGGGTGGCAATGTCCCATATCGGTAGCTTGAGTAGTCCGGCCACATGGGTTCCCTGCCTCATTCAAGACATAAGCAGCAACGGTTTCCAGATCATCTGCGATGAAAAGCGCGCTACTGGAGATGCTCCGACAACGGTTGGTGAAACCTTTGAACTGAAATGGTTCCCTTATCCTGATAAGGTTTTGCGTTGCAGGATCGAGATTCGCCATATAACGGACCAATGTATTGGCGCTAAGACGGTGGAAATCTCCGATGACAATCTACTTTTGTGTCGCCGCTATATTCATGATCGTGTCAGCCACAGTTGTGGTTGAATAAGCCAAAAAAGCACGACTGATCATCCCGTGTGGCGGCAGCTTGAAGAGCATTGCCTCCATTGAAAAGCCCGCCCTGATTGTGAGGATACTCACGCACCAGGGTTTGCCTGCACGCGCGCCGCCACGCTCACCGTAGCGTTCGATGATGAGTCCAAAGGTTTTCCACGGCACATACTCCATGACTTGCGCAAACAACGTCTTGCCCACGTTCATGCGTCACCCCCGGGTCGTTTAACCCCGGAAGCATCGCAAATGTTCAATCTGAAATTCAAATCGTGGACACCATAAAACCCATGGAAACCCGCATCAGTATTGGCTTTCCAGCCTTCGCACATCAATTTAACCGGACACTACTGAGGTCAATTACACGCTGAAAGAACTCGCACCGATTTCGCTGGTCGCGAGTTTTCCGCTG
>CANJHY010000131.1:0-13628 GCA_947474275.1 Betaproteobacteria bacterium | reverse complement strand
TCGCCTTTCGCCTTTCGCCTTTCGCCTTTCGCCTTTCGCCTTTCGCCTTTCGCCTTTCGCCTTTCGCCTTTCGCCTTTCGCCTTTCGCCTTTCGCCTTTCGCCTCACTTCTCTCGCCTCACGCGAGTGCTCGCTCCAGCACGCGCGCAACGTGCAGTGCGTCGCGTTGCGCGCCGTCATGGATTTGGTGGCGGCAGCTCGTCCCGTCGGCGACGATCAGCGTGTCGGCGGCAGCCGCGCGGACTTTCGGCAACAGGCTCGCCTCGGCCATCTTCATCGATACATCATAGTGCCCGGCTTCATAGCCAAAACTGCCCGCCATGCCGCAGCAACTCGATTCGATGACCTCCACTTCCAGCCCCGGCACAAGCTTCAGCGCCTTTTGCACCGACGGCATCACGTCGAACGCTTTTTGGTGACAATGGCCATGTAGCAGCGCTTTTTTCTGCGGCAACGCCTTGAGGTCGAGTTTGAGCCGTCCAGCGTCCTGTTCGCGCGCGAGAAACTCCTCGAACAGCATCGCGTTCAGTGCAAGGGCGGCGCTGTCAGCGCCCGGCAGCATGGAGACGAATTCATCGCGCAGGCCCAAGAGGCACGCCGGCTCGAGCCCGACCACCGGCACGCCGCGTTCAATGAACGGCTTTAACGCCGCTATCATGCGCTGTGCTTCGACCTTCGCTTCATCGACGAGACCGGCCGCCAGGAAGGTGCGCCCGCAACACAGCGGACGCGCGTTGTCGATGGCGCGCGGCAAGTGCACGACGTAACCCGCCGCGCGCAACACGGCGAGCGCTGCGCGCGCATTGTCAGGTTCGAAATAATTATTGAACGTGTCGATCAGCAGCACGACTTCGCCATTGATATTGCCGCCGCCGACTGCCGAGCCCGGGCGTGCCGCGAAGGTGTCACCGCGCCATTGCGGCAGCGAACGCCGGGCGCTCAATCCCAGCAGTTTTTCCGACAGCAGCGCCAGCCCCGGCACCGCGTCGCGCAAATTGGCGAGCCACGCGAAGCGCGCCGCCCACGGCGCGTAGCGCGGCAGATAGGCGATCAGGCGGTCCCTGAACCGCAAACCATGGCGCTTGCGGTAATGGTGCAGAAACTCGATTTTCATCTTGGCCATGTCGACGCCGGTCGGGCATTCGCGCTTGCAGCCCTTGCACGACACGCAGAGGTCCATCGTGTCGTACATCTCCTGCGAGACGAACGCGTCTTCCCCGGCGTTAACGGGGAGCTGTCCCGACAACGCAAGTCGCAGCGTGTTGGCGCGGCCGCGCGTGAGGTGCTGCTCGTCACCGGTGGCGCGGAACGACGGACACATGGTGCCCGCATCGAATTTGCGGCAATGACCGTTGTTGTTGCACATCTCGACGGCCTTGTCGAAGCCGCCCCACTCTGACCAGTCGAGTACCGTGGCGAGTTTCTGCGCCGCATAGCCCGGCTTGAAACGAAACAGCGAGCGGTCGTCCATTTTCGAGGGGCGCACGATCTTGCCCGGGTTCATCATGCCCTTGGGATCAAAGATGTCCTTGATTTCCTCGAACGCATGCGTAATGCGCGGGCCGAACATCGGCGCAATCCACTCCGAGCGCACCAGGCCGTCGCCGTGCTCGCCGGAATACGCGCCTTTGTATTCGCGCACCATCTGCGCCGCCTCTTCAGCAATCGCGCGCATTTTGTGCGCGCCGTCTTCGCGCATGTTGAGGATAGGCCGCACGTGCAGGCAACCGACCGACGCATGCGCGTACCAGGTGCCGCGAGTGCCGTGCTTTTCGAACACCTGCGTGAGCCGGTCCGTGTACTCGGCGAGATGTTCGAGCGGCACCGCGCAGTCTTCGATGAACGACACCGGTTTGCCGTCACCTTTCATCGACATCATGATGTTGAGGCCGGCTTTGCGCACTTCCCAGAAATCGCGCTGCAATGCAGGCTCGGTAATTTCCACCACGCCGCCAGGCAAACCCAACTCGCCCATCAGTTCGACCAGTTGTTTCAGCTTTGCTATCTGCTCGTCCTTGTCTTCGCCCGCGAATTCGACCAGCAGAATCGCGTCGGGATCGCCTTGCACGCAGCGATCGACGATAGGACGGAAAGCCGGATTCGCGCGTGCAAGGCCTATCATCGTGCGATCGACGAGTTCGACCGCCACCGGCTTTAACTTGACGATATGCTGGGGCGCTTCCATCGCGCGGTAAAACGTCGGGAAGTGGCAGATGCCGAGCGCCTTGTGCCTGGGCAGCGGCGACAGATTCAGATGCAGGCGTTTCGAATAGGCGAGCGTGCCTTCGGAGCCGACCAGCAGATGCGCCATGTTGTGGCCGGCGCCGTTGACCGTATCGAGGTTGTAACCGCCGACGCGCCGCAATACCTTGGGGAAACGATGCTCGATTTCCTCGGTTTCGCGTGCGGCGATGGCGCGGATTTTTTTGACCAGGTCCAAGTACCCCTGCGGCGCATTGAGGTTCGCCAGCTCGCCCGGTACATCGCCGAAATTGAATTCCGCACCGTCGGGAAGCACGGCGTCGATTGCGCGCACGTTGTGCACCATGTTGCCGTAGCGTATCGAGCGCGAGCCGCAGCTGTTGTTGCCGGCCATGCCGCCGATGGTCGCCTGCGCGCTGGTCGATACATCCACCGGATACCACAGGCCGTGCGGCTTCAGCCACGCGTTCAACTGGTCGAGCACGACACCGGGCTGCACGCATACCGTCGCCGCGGCGCGGTCAAAAGCGAGGATCTGATTGAGATGCCGGCTGCCGTCGATGATGAGTGCGGCGCCCACGGTCTGGCCGCATTGCGAAGTGCCGCCGCCGCGCGGCAGCACCGCGACGCTTTCTTCGCGCGCAATCTGCAAAGCGATCTCGGCGTCGGCTTCGGTTTTCGGGATGACGACGCCGATCGGCTCGATCTGGTAAATCGACGCATCGGTCGAATAGCGCCCGCGCGAGTAAGCGTCGAACAGCACCTCGCCCTCGATTTCGCGCTTGAGCCGAACAGCGAGCGGACTCGCTTCAGCGCGCGGATGCAGCTTGATGGTGGATGTCTTCATGGGAACAGCAATTATTCGCGGGTTGACGCCCCTGCGCAACTTAACTAATCTGCCTGCCTGTCCAATTGTCCTGGACTTTTCCAGCGAGACCGCCATGACCGCAATCAACGGACGCCATTTCCTGCAAATTCCCGGCCCGACCAATGTGCCGGACCGCGTGCTGCGCGCCATCGACAACGCGACCATCGACCATCGCGGCCCCACGTTTCAGAAACTCGGCCAGGAAGTGCTCGCCGGCATGAAGCAGGTCTTCAAAACCAAATCGCCGGTTGTCATATTCCCGTCGTCGGGCACCGGCGCATGGGAGGCGGCTCTCGTGAATACCTTGTCGGCCGGCGATACGGTGCTGATGTGCGAAACCGGTCACTTCGCCACGCTGTGGCACACCATGGCGACCAAGCTCGGCCTCAAACCCGAATTCATCGACGGCGACTGGCGCCATGGCGCCGATCCTGCCGCCATCGAAGCACGACTCGCAGCGGACAAGCAGCATGCGATCAAAGCCGTGTGCGTCGTGCATAACGAAACCTCGACCGGCGTCACTTCGCGCATCGGCGAAGTGCGCAAGGCAATCGACCGCGCAAAGCATCCGGCGCTCTTTCTCGTCGACACCATTTCGTCGCTCGGGTCGATCGACTATCGCCACGACGAATGGGGCGTCGACGTCACTGTCGCTGGTTCGCAAAAAGGCCTGATGCTGCCGCCCGGACTGTCGTTCAACGCGGTCAGCGACAAGGCGCTCGCCGCAGCTAAAACTTCCAAGCTGCCGAAATCGTTCTGGAGCTGGGAAGACATGCTGGGACCCAACAAGACGGGGTTTTTCCCCTACACGCCGGCGACCAACCTGCTCTACGGTCTGCGCGAAGCGCTCAGCATGTTATTGGAAGACGGTCTCGACAATGTGTTCCAGCGCCACGACCGCCACGCCGAAGCGACGCGCCGCGCAGTACGCGCCTGGGGACTCGAAATTCTCTGCCTGAACCCGGCGGAGTACTCGAGCGCGCTCACCGCCGTCCTGCTGCCCGAGGGCCGCAATGAAGTTGAGTTCCGCAAAATCGTGCTCGACAATTTCAACATGTCGCTGGGCAGCGGGCTCGGCAAGGTCGCGGGCAAGGTGTTCCGCATCGGGCATCTCGGTGACTTTAACGACCTGATGCTCGCGGGCACGCTGGCCGGCGTCGAAATGGGGCTGGAACTCGCCAACGTGCCGCACAAAAAAGGCGGCATTGCGACGGCAATGGATTATCTGGTGTTGACCAAGGCGCCGGGCGCCAAGCAACCGGCAGCCAAACTCAGCGTCGCCTGAGCAGCAGCACCCGGCGGCGCGGCGACATTGCGCCGGCGCCGACCGGCATGAAATAAAGCGTACGTCTGGAGGCGACACTATGCATCGCAAAGCCTGGACCGGCATTCTTGCCGCGCTCGCCGTTGCGGTATGCGCACCGGCGGCCGCGCAGAATTACCCCAACAAGCCGATCCGCTTTGTCGTGCCATTCGCGCCCGGTGGCGGTACCGATATAGTCGCGCGCGTGCTGGCGCAGCGGCTGAACGAAACGCTCGGGCAGCCGGTCGTCGTCGACAATCGCGGCGGTGCCGGCAGCACGCTCGGCTCCGACATCGTATGCAAGGCGCCGGCTGACGGTTACACCATGTTGCTGGGCAATATCAGCCTCGCTTTCAACGCCTGGCTGTACAAATCCCTGCCCTATATTGCCGTGCGGGATCTCGCGGCGGTGTCCCTGGTGGCAGTGCAGCCCAATATCGTTGTGGTTCATCCGTCGGTGCCCGGCAAATCGCTCAAGGAGTTCACCGACTACACGCGCATGAATCCGGGCAAATTGTCATACGCGTCTGCCGGCGCCGGTTCCGGCACCCACCTGGCCGGTGAGATGCTGAAAGACCGCCTCAAGATCGACATGGTGCATATACCTTACAAAGGCACCGGCCCCGCAATCACCGATCTCATCGGCGGCCAGGTGCAGGTGATGATCTCGACTTTCGCCTCGGCGCTGCCGCATGTACGTAGCGGCCGCCTGCGCGCACTGGGCGTGACCAGCGCCAAGCGTTCGCCGGCAACGCCCGACGTGCCAACGCTTATTGAAGCCGGCGTGCCCGATTATGACTACAGCACCTGGTACGCGCTCTTCATGCCGGCCCGCACCCCGCGCCCCGTGATCGACAAAATGAACCAGGCCACGCGCCAGGTGCTGGCGACCGACGATATGAAACAGAAATTCGACGCGCAGGGCGTGGATGCGTGGTCGAGTACCGCGGCCGAACTCGGTGCGTACCTGCGTACGGAAACCGGGAAATGGGGCGAGGTGGTGCGCGCGGCGGGAATTCCGCAACTGTAAAGTGCGCGCTGCCTGACGGCACGCCATCGTGTGGTAGAGTTTCAGGACTAAATAACGGAATCCGCGGCGCCTGCGCGCGGCGATTTTCCGGTTAGAACAAATTGGCGAGGAGCAAAAATTGGGACTGCGCGAACGCATCGGCGTCGATCTGGGCCGCCGCATCAGGCTCGAGGAAGGCATCGAGTGGGCGGCGAAAAACCATGTGCGCTATGTCGATATCCAGCTCGATACCGCGGACAACGCAGTTACCGCGTTCGACGACAAACGCGCCGATGCCGTGCGCAAGCTCGCGGCTAAGCACGGCGTCACCCTTGGCCTGCATACCCTGTCGGCGGTCAACGTCGCGGAATATTCGCCGTACGTAGGCGAAGCGGTCGATGCCTATCTCAAAAGCTACATCGATATCTATCCCAAGCTCGGCGCAAAGTGGATCGTGGTGCACGCCGGCTATCATTTCACTTCCGACGTTGAAATGCGCATGGAAGCCGGCTGCGCGCGCCTGCAGCGCATGGTCGACTACGCGGAGAAAAAAGGCGCGGTCCTGTACCTCGAAAATCTGAACAACGAACCGGCCGACGCCGAAGTGCATTACCTCGCGCACACTGTCGCCGAATGGCAGTATTACTTCGACCGCATCAAGTCGCCCAATTTCCGCATGTCGTTCACCGCGAACCACGCGCACCTCGTGCCGGATGGCGTCGACGGATTCATCGACGCCATCGATTTTTCGCGCGTCGGCGAAGTGCGCCTTGCCGACTGCAAGCGGCTCGGCAAGGAAGAGCATCTGAACCCGGGCGAAGGCAATCTCGACTTCGGCAATATGTTCAAACGCATCGAAGCCAAAGGCTTCAAGGGTCATTATACGAACGCGTTCGGCACGCTCGAAGATATGCTGGCCGGCCGCGAATACGAACTCAAAAAAGCACACGAAGCCGGCGTCGCTGTTTAGTATTCGCCGCGACCGGCCAGCGAGGAGAAGCATGAAGTTATCGTTGTTCGCGGCCGCCGTTTGTTGCGCAAATTGCGCTCTTGTCCACGCGCAAACCGCCACCGGCTTTCCGTCCAAACCTATCCGCCTGATCGTGCCGCAGGGCGCCGGCGGGCAGAACGACATCCAGGCGCGCCTGATCGCGCAAAAAATTTCCGACGCGTTCGGCCAGCCCGTGGTGGTCGACAATCGCCCGGGCGCGGCGGGCGCCATCGGCTTCGAGATCTCGGTCAAAGCGCCGGCCGACGGTTATACGCTGCTGCTCGGTTCTATCAGCACGCTTGCCGTGCTGCCGTCGATGCCGAACAAACCGAAATACGACGTGCTGAAAGATTTCGCGCCGGTCACTTTGATTTCGACTTCACCTTATGTGCTCGTCGTCCACCCGTCGGTGCAGGCGCAGTCGGTAAAAGAACTTGTCACTCTCGCCAAGGCGCGGCCCGGCGCGCTCACCTACGCGTCCAGCGGCACCGGCAGCGGCCTGCATCTCGCCACCGAACTTTTCAAGTCGAAAGCCGGAATCGACATGGTGCACGTGCCGTACAAGGGTTCGGGGCCGGCTACCATCGAACTCGTCGCCGGACAGGTGCTTGTGATGTTCAACAATATTCTGCCGGCGATGCCGCAAATTAAAAGCGGGCGGCTGCGCGCGCTCGCGGTAACAACCGCCAAGCGCTCGGCCGCGATGCCTGAGCTGCCTACCATCGCTGAATCCGGCTATGCCGGATTCGAGGCCAGCTCGTGGCAGGGCATCGTGACCATCGCCGGCACGCCGCAGCCGGTGATGCGGCGGTTGCATGCCGAAATCGTCAAAGCGCTGCAATCGCCCGAAGCGAAAAGCCAGATCGGCGGCCAAGGCAGCGAAATCGTCGCCAACACACCGCAGGAATTTACCGGCTTCATCCAGCAAGAGCTCGACAAATGGTCGAAAGTCATCAAGACAGCCGCGGTGCGCGCCGATTGAAGTCCGCCGCTTTTTGCGTTTTACCAAGGAGGAACACATGAAAATCGCTTCTGCCTGCCTGCTCGCTGTCATTTCGACGCTGATGACCGGCGGCGCTTCGGCGCAGCAATTCCCGACCAAGCCGATCCGCCTGTTGGTCGGCTTCGCGCCGGGCGGCGGCACCGATATCGTCGGCCGCGTGATCGGCCAGAAACTGTCGGAATGGTGGGGCCAGCAGGTCGTGGTCGAGAACCGCGCCGGCGCGACCGGCACCATCGCCGCCGATTTCGTCTCGAAAGCCGCGCCCGACGGCTACACGCTGCTCATGGGACACGTCAATTCCAATGCGATCGCGCCCACGCTATTCAAAAAACTGCCATATGACGCGGTGAAAGATTTCGCGTCCGTCACCTACATCGGCTATGTGCCCAACGTGCTGACCGTGCATCCGTCGCTGCCGGTGAAGTCGGTAAAAGACCTGGTCGCACTCGCCAAAACGCGGCCGGGCGAGTTGACCTGTGCATCTTCAGGCACGGGCAGCACCCAACACCTGGCGCTCGAACTGTTCATGACTTTGACGGGCGTCAAAATCATCCACGTGCCGTACAAAGGCAGCGGCCAGGCCATCGTCGATCTGGTTGCAGGACAGGTGCAGATGAATTTCGACACCATGCCGCCCGTCATCGATCACATCAAATCGAACCGGCTGCGTGCGCTCGCTGTCACCACGCCCAAACGCGCGTCGCAGCTGCCCGACATTCCGACGCTCGACGAGACCGGGCTCAAAGGCTTCGAGATGACCAACTGGTACGGGATAGTTGCGCCGGCCGGCGTGCCGCGCGATATCATCAACAAGATGAGCGCCGACATCAACAAGGCCCTCCAGGATCCCGGCGTACGCAAACGCCTGGTCGACGTCGGCACGGAAATCGGCGGCGGCTCGCCGGAATCGTTCGACAATTTCATCAAAACCGAAATCGCGAAATACACCAAGCTGGTCAAAGCCGCCAACGTGCAGCTTGACTAGGTCCCGTGCAACCGGCCGTCTGGAGGAGAACCCATGAAAACCCGCTCACATCTCTTACTCGCGCTGGGTCTGCTGTGCGCCACGGGCGGCGCCGCGCTCGCCCAGAGTTACCCCACCAAACCGATCCGCATGATGATCGGCTTTCCGCCCGGCGGCGGCACCGACATCATCGGCCGCATCGTCGCGCAAAAACTCAGTGAAGCGCTCGGCCAGCAGATCATCGTCGACAACCGCGGCGGCGCCAGCGGCCAGCTTGCGGCGGAACTCCTGTCGCGGGCCGCGCCCGACGGTTACACCATCATGATGGCGCACATCGCGGCGGTCTCCATCCTGCCGTCGCTGGTCAGCAAGCTGCCATACGACGCACAAAAAGATTTTGCCCCGGTATCGCTTTCCGCCATCGGCCCCAACCTGCTGGTGGTGCATCCTTCGGTGCCGGTCAGAACGGTCAAGGAACTCATCGCACTGGCGAAAGCGCGGCCGGGCCAACTGCAGTACGCGTCTCCCGGCGCCGGCACCGTGCAGCATCTCGCCGGCGAGTTGTTCAAGCTGCAGGCCAAAGTCGACATGCTGCACGTGCCGTACAAGGGCAGCGGGCAATCGATCGTCGATCTCATCGGCGGCCACGTCCATCTCGATTTCGATGCGGTGCCGCCGGTCATCAATCACGTGCGCCAGGGCAAATTGCGCGCGCTGGCCGTCACTTCGGCAAAGCGTTTTTCGCTGCTGCCCGACATGCCGACCGTCGAGGAATCCGGCGTGCCGGGTTTCGACATGAGCACCTGGTGGGGCATAGTCGCACCCGCGGCGGTGAGCAAAGACATCATCAACAGGCTGCATACCGAGATGGTGAAAGCGATCCGCCAGCCCGATGCGAAAGAGAAAATTTCGGGCGTGGGCGCGGACATCGTCGGCAATACGCCGGAAGAGTTCGCCGCGTTCATCCGCACCGAAACCGAAAAATACGCGCGCATCGTCAAAGCCGCCAACATCAAGATCGATTAGCGGACCTTCATGTCACCGGTGCTGATCACGCGCGAAGGCGCGATTGCGACAGTCGCGCTGAATAACCCGGCGAAACTCAACGCGCTGAACAAGCCGATGTGGGAGGCCTTGGGCGCGGCGATGCGCGAGTTGTCCGCCGACGATGCGCTGCGCTGCGTCGTGCTGCGCGGTGCAGGCGACAAGGCGTTTGCGGCCGGCGCCGACATTTCCGAGTTTGCGACTACGCGCGCCAATGCGCGGCAGGCAAAAGAGTACGGCGAACTCATCCACCAGACGATGCAGGCGGTCGCGCGCTGCCGCCATCCGGTCATCGCCCTGATCAAGGGCGCGTGCGTCGGCGGCGGCCTTGAAATCGCAGCCATGTGCGATATGCGCATCTGCGGCGAATCCAGCCGCTTCGGCGTGCCGATCAAGAACCTCGGGCTCACCATGGGCTACGGCGAATTGCAGGGCGTGCTGGCGCTGGTCGGACGCGCGGTGGCGCTGGAAATCCTGCTCGAAGGCCGCGTGTTCGACGCGGCGGAAGCGCTGCAAAAACGGCTCGTCAACCGCGTCGTCGCGGATGCCGACGTTGAGAGAGAAGCTTACGCCCTTGCTGCACGCATCGCCGCCGGCGCGCCGCTGGTCGCGCGCTGGCACAAACAATTCATCGAGCGGCTGACTGTCATGCCGCAGGTTCCGCCGTCTGAGTGGGATGAGGGATACGCGTGCTTCGACACGGCAGACTACCGCGCAGGAGTCGCGGCCTTCCTCGCCAAGGCCAAGCCGGAATTCGAAGGACGTTGATGCGATTGATAGTCCTGCTGGCGATGTTCGTCGCCGCGTCACTTGTGCAGGCGCAACCCGATTACGCCCGTGAAAAGCGCTGGGCCGAAGAAATCACACCTACTCTGGTGGTGGGCGACGCCGTTTATCTGGCGCAAAAATCCGGGCACAAATTTCTCACCATCTACACCGACGTGAAACCGGCACGCGCCGCCGTGATCGTCGTGCACGGGCTCGGCGTGCATCCGGACTGGGCGCTGATCGGCGCTTTGCGCAGCGGCCTCGCCGACCACCAGTACGCGACGCTGTCAGTGCAGATGCCGGTGCTCGCCGCCGGCGCGCTGGGCGGCGAGTATCCGGCGTTGTTTCCCGACGCGGCCGAGCGGCTGCAGGCCGCCGTCGCATTTCTCAAGGCCAAAGGCCATCGCAAAATCGCACTGGCCGCGCACAGCATGGGCGCGCGCATGAGCAACTTCTTTCTGACTGGTACGCCGGATAACGGCATCGACGCCTGGGTTGCCATCGGCATCAGCAGCGGCGACTTCACGAATGCGGGAAAACTGCGCTTGCCGATACTCGACATTTACGGCGAGCGCGATTTTCCGCAGGTGCGACAGAAGGCCTCTGAGCGCGAGACCGTGTTGAAAACGCTCAAAGGCTCGGCGCAAATCGAAGTCGCGGGCGCCGACCATTACTTCGCGGGCAGCGAGCGCGAACTCGTTACGCGGGTACAGCAGTTCCTCGACAACCGGCTGCGCTAGGCGCTGACACTGTTGGTCGGCATCCTGTTCCTGAAGGAAACCGGGAACCACAAGGTGCGCGTCAACTTGTAGCCGCTCCGTAGTTGCATCAATCTTTTCGCGTGCGGAGCCACGTTGATGCACCCCATCGCGCACTCTGGAAGCCACCACCCGGCCCGCGCAAGACAATGAAATGTCACAGCGTCTTGTTTTTATTATGTTTTCTCTTTAAATTGCATATCCAAACGGCATAAAACCGCTCGGCCTTTACCTTCGGAAAAGTAAGAATTTCGTAAGGATTTCATTAGGGTTTTCCCGCATACTGTATTTGCGTAAAAAAATAACTAAGTAGATACGTTGCAGTTCTGGCGGCAGTAATCGCTACCGCCGTCAACTTCAAGGAGGAGCTTCATGGAGTTAACCGCCAAGCACCAGGAGTACTGGCACAAGAACCTGGTGGTCACCGCAATTCTGTTGTTCGTCTGGTTCGTCGTCACCTTTGTCGAAGGCTGGTATGCGCGTGAGTTGAACGCGTTTTCCTTCCTCGGCTTCCCGCTCGGCTTCTACATGTCGGCGCAGGGCTCGCTGATCGTTTATGTCGTGATTATCTGGATCTACCAGCACTACATGAACAAACTCGATATTGAATACGGCGTGGAAGAAGGAGAAGACGAATGAGCCAAGCAGCGATGGGCCATAAGGCATTCAAAAGTCAGCTCAAGAAATACTACAGCTTTTACACGGGCGGTTTCATCGTCTTCCTGATCGTGCTCGCGATAGCCGAGCAGATGGGCATGACGCGGCAGTGGATTGGTTACTGCTTCCTGTTTGCGACTATCGCCCTGTACGCAGGGATCGGCATCATGAGCCGCACCGTCGATCCCGCGGAATATTACGTGGCCGGACGGCGCGTGCCCGCATTCTTCAACGGCATGGCGACCGGCGCCGACTGGATGAGCGCAGCGTCGTTCATCGGCATGGCCGGCACCCTGTACCTGTCCGGCTTCGACGGCCTTGCGTTCGTCATGGGCTGGACCGGCGGCTATGTGCTGGTGGCGCTGTTCCTCGCGCCCTACCTGCGCAAATTCGGCCAGTTCACTATTCCCGATTTTCTCGGCGAGCGTTACGGCGGCAACATCGTGCGCAGCGTCGGGATTTTTGCCGCGATTCTGTGCTCGTTCACCTACGTGGTGGCGCAGATCTACGGCGTCGGCCTTATCACCAGCCGGTTTACCGGGCTCGAGTTCGGCGTCGGCGTGTTCGTCGGCCTCGGCGGCATCCTGGTGTGCTCTTTCCTCGGCGGCATGCGCGCGGTTACGTGGACGCAGGTCGCGCAGTACATCATTCTGATCATCGCGTATCTCACGCCGGTCATCTGGCTGTCGGTCAAATATACCGGTAACCCGATTCCGCAACTCGCCTACGGACAGGTGCTGCAAAAAGTGACCGAGCGCGAGAAGGTCCTTACCAACGATCCGAAAGAGATCGAAGTGCGCAATATTTTCAAAGCGCGCGCGGACGCTGCCAATGCTAATCTCAAGGACCCGGCCGCAGCTTATGCAAAAGGCAAAGCCGATCTCGAGCAGGCGGCCAGCAAACTAAAAGCGGACAACGCTCCCGCCGATCAGGTTGCGGCAGCGCAGAAAGCGGTCGAATCCTATCCCAAGGACGTCGACGCCGCGAAAGGCCAGTGGAACAAAGACAAGGGGTTGGCCGCGCGGGCCGCTCCGCCGAAGCCCCATGCACAGCCGTTCCCGGGCAAGGATGAAGCCGCGCAAAACATCGCACGAAATAACTTCCTCGGCATCGTATTCTGCATGATGTTCGGCACCGCCGCGCTACCGCACATCCTGATGCGCTACTACACGACGCCCAGCGTCAGGCAGGCGCGCCAGTCGGTGTTCTGGTCGCTGTTCTTCATCTTCCTGCTCTATTTCACCGCGCCGTCGCTTGCGGTGCTGGCGAAATACGACGTTTACCACTTCCTGGTCGGCAGTACTTTCGCGGACCTGCCGCGATGGGCGGCCAGTTGGGCGAAAGTCGATCCTTCATTGCTATCGATTACAGATATCAACAAGGACGGCATCGTGCAACTGGCGGAAATCGTGCTCGGCGGCGACATCATCGTGCTGGCCACGCCGGAAATCGCAGGTCTGCCTTACGTGGTGTCAGGTCTGGTCGCGGCCGGTGGCCTGGCAGCGGCGCTGTCGACTGCCGACGGCCTGTTGCTGACGATCGCCAACGCGCTGTCGCACGATCTTTACTACAAGATGATCGATCCGAATGCATCGACCTCGCGCCGGGTTTCTGTATCGAAGGCACTGCTGGTTGTGGTGGCGCTGGTCGCCGCTTATGTCACTTCGCTCAAACCTGGAGACATTCTGTTCCTGGTCGGCGCGGCATTCTCGCTTGCAGCCTCGGCATTCTTCCCGGCGCTCGTGCTGGGAGTATTCTGGCGGCGTGCCAACAAATGGGGGGCGATCGCCGGCATGGTCGCAGGCCTCGGGCTATGCATGTATTACATGTTGCAAACCTACCCGTTCTTCGGCGGTGTCGCGGCGAACCAGTGGTTCAACATGGCGCCGATCTCCGCCGGCGTGTTCGGCGTGCCGGTCGGCATACTCACCATCATCGTGGTGAGCCTGCTGACGCCCGAACCGTCGAAACAGGTGCAGGAGCTCGTCGACCACGTGCGTTATCCGCACCTGCGCGGCGACATCAATACGCAAGCTACCTGAGGAGGTGTTGGTGTAAGGGA
>CANJHY010000130.1:0-13635 GCA_947474275.1 Betaproteobacteria bacterium | reverse complement strand
TCAGCACCATTGAAACCTATGTCGAAAACCACAACCGCGACCCCAAGCCGTTCATCTGGACCGCGCGCGCCTCGGACATCCTCGCGAAGGTCGTCAAAGCGCGCGCACGACTCAATAAGTTGCAATCTGTTTGACGCACTACACTAGGATTGAGGATTGAGTCTTAAATCCTCGCTCCTCGCTCCTCAATCCTGCCTTTAAGCGCTTGGCATTGTCGCTTTCATCGAAGGGCGCGCGGCGAACTTTTCGAACCAGCGCGCGAGCGCGGGCCGGTTCTTGCGCCAGTCGTCGTCGCCGTAACGGAAATCCAGCCAGCCCAGCGCGCAGGCGACGGTGATGTTGCCGATGGCCGGCTCGCCATCAAGCGTGGCGGCTTCGCGTTCCAGCAGGTCGAGCCCGCCGCGCCACTTGGTTTTCTGGCCTTCTACCCAGCCTGTCCACTGGAACTCCTTGGGACGCACGGCCATTTCATAGCGGCACAGGATGCCGGCATCGAGGATGCCGTCACCGGTCGCCTGCAACTTGAGCGCGGTCCAGCGCGCGGGGCCGGCAGCCGGAAACAGCTTGCGGCCCGCATGCAGGCTGTCGAGGTATTCGCAGATGACGGGCGAATCGAATACCGCGGCGCCGTCATCAAGCAGCAGCGCAGGGATTTTTTTCAGCGGGTTGGCCTGCGCCAGGCTCGCGTTTTCCTGCACCGGCGATACCATGGTGGTGATTTCCTCGATTTTTCCGTCCAGACCCGTTTCGCGCGCAAACACGCGCACTTTGCGCACGAACGGCGATGCATTATTGAAAAATAGTTTCACGGTGCTCCCCGCTGGTTGAGTAATTGAAATGTGCCCGCGTGGCCAAGACCGTGTCGTGGGCAGCCCATTATACGGTCGGCAGGGTATCGAAGCGCTCGAAGCTGCCGTGCGCGTCCGCAACCGTGACGTCGGTCACCGTTGCATGCTGTGGCCCGCGTCGCGCGCGTTCTATCATGGCGTGGACTGCCTCGGACGTGCCGGCGAGCACCGCTTCGACGCTGCCGTCGTGGCGATTGCGCACCCAGCCGGTGACATGCAGGTCGTGCGCAGTGCGGCTCATGAAGTGCCGGTAGCCCACGCCCTGCACGCAGCCGGTGACGACGAGGTGTTTGACGATAGTCGTGGATGGCGTCATGGCTGCCGGTGAAAATCCAGCGGGAGGTCTAGAATAGCAGCACGCAGTGATTTTAATGCCATGAGGGGAAATTTATGAAACACATTTTACGCGCTCTGACATGCGCCGCTTTATTGTCCACGCCGGGCTTGCTGCCGGCATTGGCGGCCGACACCGCGCTGGGCGCCGCGGTCAAATACAAGGTCATATTCCAGGTCAGCGACAACGACCCGGCGAAATGGAACCTCGCGCTCAACAACGTGCGCAATATTCAGCAGGACCTTGGCAAGGACAGCGTCGAAATCGAAGTCGTAACCTACGGCCCAGGGCTCAACATGTTGAAGCTCGACTCGGCGGTATCGGCGCGTGTCGGTGACGCGCTCGGCCAGGGCGTCAAGATCATGGCGTGCGAAAACACCATGACCAATACCAAGGTGAGCAAGGCCGACATGCTGCCCAACATCGGATATATCAAAGCTGGCGTGGTCGAGTTGATGGTCAAACAGCAGCAGGGCTGGTCGTACATTCGCCCTTAGTTCAGGCGGCAGCACCAATGTTCTGCGCGCGCATCAGCGCCGCGGCACGATCGGGCAGCAGATCGGCGCCCAGCATATCGAGCAGGCCCGATTGCCGGATCATCGACGCCGGCTGTTGGTGCGCGCTACATACCAGCAGGTTAAGGCCGCGCGCCTGCAGTTCGTAGCGTACCATTTCCAGCGTGTGGGTCGCCGTGGAATCCATGTAGATCACGTGGCTCAGATCGAGGACCAAGGTCTTGAGTCCGTGGTCATGGGCGCGCGACAACACTTCCAGCGTGTCCGCGGCGCCAAAGAACAGTGCGCCACTCGCTTCGTAGACCACAACGCCGGCAATAACCCTGTCATTTTCACCATGCCGTACGCGTGCCACCACGGTGACCTGCGCCATGCGCCGCACCAGCAGCAATGACGCCCACAGGATGCCGACCTGCACGGCTATCGTCAGGTCGAACACCACCGTCAGTATGAAAGTCGACAGCAATGTCGCGGTGCGGCCCGGCGAATAACGCGGCATGGTTTTGAATTCGCTCCAGTCGCCCATGCGCACCGCCACCATGATGAGAATGGCTGACATACAGGCGAGCGGAATGTATTTCGCCAGCGGCGCGGCAACGAGAACTATCAGCAACAAGACCAGCGCGTGAATCATGCCGGCAATGGGCGTGCGCCCGCCGTTGCGGATGTTGACGCTGGTGCGCGCGATGGCGCCGGTGGCGGGGATGCCGCCGAAAAACGGCGTCACGATATTGGCGATGCCCTGCGCGATCAGTTCCTGGTTCGCGTCGTGCTTGTCCTTGATCATGCCGTCGGCGACCACCGCGCACAGCAGCGATTCAATCGCGCCAAGCAGCGCAATGGTGATGGCCGGCACGATCAGGTAGCGCAGGTGATCGAGGCTCAGGTCAGGCGCCTTGAATTGTGGCAGGGTCTGCGGAATGCCGCCGAACTTGCTGCCGATGGTTTCGATCGGCAGGTTGAACAACGCCGCAGCGAGTCCGCCGAGCAGCAGCACCACAACGGGACCGGGCACGCGCTTGCCCCACCTGTTGGGCCACGAAGCAATCAGCAGCAGCGATGCGGAAGCGACCGCCAGCGTTTGCCAGCTCGCGGTGTGCAACGCCGAGCCAAGCGCGCGAATCTGCGCAAAGAACTCGGCAGGCAAAGGCCCGGTTTCGAGTCCGAGGAAATCCTTGATCTGCGACAGGAAGATCAGGACCGCGATGCCGTTGGTGAAGCCGATGATGACCGGCAGCGGGATGAACTTGATGAGCACACCCAGTCGCAACACGCCCATCGCGAGCAGGATGCAGCCGGCCATGAACGTGCAGATCAGGAGGTTGGCCAGCCCGTACTGGACCACGATCCCGTAGACGATAACGATGAATGCGCCGGTGGGGCCGCCGATCTGCACGCGCGAGCCGCCGAGTGCGGAAATAATGAAGCCGGCGATGATGGCGGTGAAGATGCCGGCTTCAGGCTTGACGCCGGAGGCGATTGCGAACGCCATCGCCAGCGGCAGTGCGACGATGCCGACGGTAATACCGGCCAGCAGGTCGGCGATGAAGATTTCGCGGTTGTAGCCCCTCAGGCAATCAATCAGCTTGGGCCGGAACGCGAAATGGCGCGAGAACGTGATCATCGGTTGCCTACGTTATGCGAAGCGCACTGACTGAAGATAGTGCAAAAACATTGAACCGCAAAGGACGCCAAGCAAAGCAGGAAAGCCGCGAGGAACAGAATCTCAATCTCCCCGCGAGTATTCTGATTCACGAAATACTTTTTTTTACCTTCGCGTCCTTCGCGTCCTTGGCGTCCTTCGCGGTTCAAGATTGCCGTTTGGTTTGTTGTGTAATTCAAGCGACCCGGTACTTCTTGATCATCTTCTGATCGAGCACGATGCCGAGCCCCGGCGCGTCGCTTACGGTGGCGATGCCGTTCTTGATGGTAGGACGGTTGAGCCACATCTTTTGCCACACCGGGTCGCGGTCGGGATCGGCGAAGCATTCGAGGTAAGTGCCGTGCGGCACGGCGGCGAGCAGATGTTGCGCGACCTGTGCTTCTTCGTGGTGCGCCATGCGCACGCTGGCCGTGTAGCAGAGCGCCGCGGCGCGCTTCCAGTCGGTGATGCCGCCGCCTTCGGAAACGTCGAAGTTGACGTAGTCCACCGCGCCGCCATCGACCAGACGGCGCACGCCCTGGCTGGTGATTTCGCATTGGCCGGCGTTGACCGGTATGCGCGTCGACTGGCGCACGCGCGCCATCAGCGCGACGTCGTCGTGCCAATGACAGGGTTCTTCGAACCACGTGATGTTGAGCGGCTCGATCAGGTGCGAGAATTTGATCGCGTCCTGCACGTTCCAGCCGCGATTGGCGTCGACGACGATGATGAAGTCGTCGCCCACCGCTTTGCGCGCGGCCTGCACTCGCTTGAAGTCCTGTTCCGGCGTGAGTCCGCCGACCTTGAATTTGCATCCGGCCATGCCGGCCTTGCGATAACTTTCGATTTCGCGGCCGTAATCGGCGAGCGTCTTGCCATCGACGTAGTAGCCGCCGATGGAAATAATCGGCAATTTATTGCGGTAGCCTCCGAGCAGTTGCCGGACGCTTTTGCCCAGCGCCTTGCCGTGCAGGTCCCACACCGCGCAGTCGATGCACGAGATGGCCTCGAGCAGGTTCTTGCGGTCGCCGCTGGTGTGCGTCAGCGCGAACATCTTTTCCCACAGCCGCTCGATCGCGAATATGTCTTCGCCGATGGCGAGCGGAGCGAGCAGTTTCTTGATCATGCGCACGATTTCAGCGCCGTGCGCGCGGTTGTCGCCGTTATACACTTCGCTCACCAATCCGCCTGCGTAAATGCGCGTGACGACGGTGCAGCGCTTCTTCACATCGTAGGTGCTACCGCCGAAGTTTTTCTTCAGCGGAATCGAGATGGCGACGGCTTCGACTTTGTCGATACGCATTTGAAAATTCCGTGAGGAGTGAGGGGTAAGGAGTGAGGAGTAAGCAGCGGGCCGGTTGTGAGTCTTCCGCCTCCCCCCTCTCGCCTCACGCCTCTCGAATCATTTCACCCGCATGCCGGGCCCGGCGCCGGCATCGGGCGACAGCAGGAAAATTCCCGGCGCTTCGCCCGAGGCGGCGAGTACCATGCCCTCGGACATGCCGAACTTCATTTTGCGCGGCGCGAGATTGGCGACGACGACCGTCAGCTTGCCGACGAGTGCGGCGGGGTCGTACGCCGACTTGATGCCGGCGAATACCTGGCGCGTGCCGAGTTCGCCGACGTCGAGCGTCAGCTTTAGAAGTTTGTCGGCGCCTTCGACGTGCTCCGCATGCGAAATTTTGGCGATGCGCAAATCGATTTTGGTGAAATCGTCGATTGTGATGACGCCATCGCCCGCGGCAGCGGGCGGGGGCGTCACGCCGGACTTCGCGGGTGTGGCGGGATGAGGGGTGGAGGCTGTCACTTTCGGAGTTTCCTTTTCGATTTCGAACAGCGCGCCGAGTTGTTTTTCTTCGACGCGGGTCATGAGATGTTTGTATTCGTTGATGCGATGTCCGTCCGCAAGCAATGTGGAGGCATCGCTCCATTGAAGAGAGTTGATGTTCAGGAACACTTCGACATTGCGGGCCAATTCCGGCATCACGGGTTTCAGGTAAAGAGTCAACAGCCTGAATGCGTTGATCGCCTGCGAACATATCTGGTGCAGTGCTTGTTTTTGCCCGGGGTCCTTCGCGATTTCCCACGGCTTCGCATCGTTGACGAACTGGTTGACCTGGTCGGCTAACGACATGATCGTGCGCAGCGCATGACCGAATTCCCGATCGTTATAAGCAGTCTGGATCTGGCCGGCGTGTTTTTGCAAGTTCGTGACGGAGGCGTGCGCAGGCCCGGCAGTCAATTTGCAGTCGAACTTTTTTAGAAAACCCGCGCACCGGCTGGCAATATTGATGTACTTTCCGACGAGATCACTATTCACGCGGGCCATGAAATCGTCGGGATTGAAATCGATGTCCTCGACGCTCGCATTGAGCTTGGCCGCGATGTAATAGCGCAGCCATTCGGGATTCATCCCGACATCGAGATAGCGCAGCGGTGAAATCCCTGTGCCGCGGCTCTTGGACATCTTCTCGCCCGACACCGTGATAAAGCCATGCACGTTGATCTGGTCCGGGTCCTTGTAGGGCTTGCCGGCGAAGTGCAGCATTGCGGGCCAGAACAGGGTGTGGAAATAGATAATGTCTTTGCCGATGAAGTGAATCTGCTCGGACTTCGGATCGGCGAGAAATTTTTCGAAATCCATGCCCTTCTTCGCGCAGTAATTCTTGAAGCTCGCGAGATAGCCAACAGGGGCGTCGAGCCAGACATAGAAATATTTGCCGGGTGCGTCGGGAATCGGGATGCCGAAATAGGGCGCGTCGCGCGAAATGTCCCAGTCGCCGAGCGCTTTGTCGGCTTTGCCTTCGAGCCACTCTTTAGCCTTGTTCGCGACTTGCGGTTGCAGTCGGCCGGGTTTGTCGAGCCATTGCTTGATGAAATCGACGCACTTCTGGTCGGACAATTTGAAAAAGTAGTGCTCCGACGTTTTCATCACCGGCGTTGCGCCGGACAGCGTCGAATACGGATTTTTCAGATCGGTTGGCGCGTAAACAGAACCGCAGACTTCGCAGGCATCGCCGTATTGGTCCTTCGCGCCGCATTTCGGGCATTCGCCCTTAATGTAACGATCGGCGAGGAACATGTTCTTGACCGGGTCGTAAAACTGCTCGATCGGCTTAGAATAGATGAGGCCCGCCGCTTTGAGCTTGCGGTAGATGTCCTGCGACATCTCGGTATTTTCCGGCGAATGGGTCGAGTGCCAGTTATCGAAGGCTATATGAAAGCCATCGAGGTATTTCTTGCGCTCGGAACCGATGCGCGTAACGAGCTGCTCGGGCGTGATGCCTTCGGCTTCGGCCTTGAGCATGATGGGCGCGCCGTGCGCGTCGTCGGCGCACACGAAATGCACTTCGTTGCCCTGCATGCGCTGGAACCGCACCCAGATATCGGCCTGGATGTACTCCATGATGTGGCCGATATGGAACGATCCGTTCGCGTACGGCAACGCGGTGGTGACAAACAGTTTGCGCGTCATCGTGCGCTCCCCCTGTTCGTAGCGGGAACGTGCGCTAATGTAACGCTGCCGTTCGTAAAATGCGGCAGGGCGGTGGTGGCGAAGATCTTGCGGGTCATGTGCGGGGTAATCGGGATAAGCCTTGAATTGTAACAAACCCCCTCTCGATTTCAGGGTTTTAGGGTGGTTTCGTTAGGCTTTCGGGGTGTAATTGTTTAGAATTCCGCCCTCACCGCTCAATATCCGGGACCACCCATGGCAATCACCGAACAGCAAGTCCAGGCCGCGCTCAAGGAACTGACCGATCCCAACACGGGCAAAGACTACGTGACGGGCAAGGAAGCGAAGAACATCAAGATCGACGGCGACAACGTGTCGCTCGATATCCTGCTGGGCTACCCGGCGAGGACCCAGATCGAGCCGATCCGCAAGCAGGTCGTCGCCAAGCTGAAGACCATCCCGGGCATGGGCAGCGTGACCGCGAATGTGACGATGAAAATCGTTTCACATGCGGTGCAGCGCGGCGTCAAGCTGGTTCCGGGCGTCAAGAACATCATTGCGGTCGCCTCGGGCAAGGGCGGCGTCGGCAAAAGCACGACGGCCGTCAATCTGGCACTGGCGCTCGCCGCCGAAGGAGTGAGCGTCGGCATGCTGGACGCGGACATCTACGGCCCGTCGCAGCCGACCATGCTCGGCATTACCGGGCGGCCGGAATCGAAGGACGGCAAGCGCCTCGAGCCGATGGAAGGGCACGGCATACAGGCCATGTCGATCGGCTTCCTGATCGACGTCGAGACGCCGATGGTGTGGCGCGGCCCGATGGTCACACAGGCGCTCGAGCAACTGCTGAACGAAACCAACTGGCGCGACATCGATTACCTGGTGGTCGATCTGCCGCCCGGCACCGGCGACATCCAGTTGACGCTGGCCCAGCGCGTGCCGGTCACCGGCGCGGTCATCGTCACTACTCCCCAGGACATCGCGCTGATGGATGCCCGCAAGGGACTCAAGATGTTCGAAAAGGTCAATATTCCCATCCTCGGCGTGGTCGAGAACATGAGCCTGCATATCTGCTCCAAGTGCGGCCATGCGGAGAACATTTTCGGCAGCGGCGGCGGCGACCGCATGAGCAAGGACTATGGCATCGACTTGCTGGGCTCCCTGCCGCTCGATATCCGTATCCGCGAACAGGCCGATTCGGGCAAACCCACGGTGGTCGCCGACCCCGACGGGCAGGTGGCCGAGATTTACCGCCAGATCGCGCGCAAGGTCGCCGTCAAAATCGCCGAGAAGCAGCAGGACCACTCGGCGGCGTTCCCCAAAATCGTCGTTCAAAATACGTAAGGTGTAAGGAGTGAGGCGGGAGGTGTAAAATCCCGCCGAACCATGAAAACGCCTCACTCCTCTCGCCTCGCGCCTCTCGTCCCTCGATGAGCATTAAATCCGACCGCTGGATACGGCGCATGGCGCAAGAGCACGGCATGATCGCGCCGTTCGAACCCAATCAGGTCAAAGAGGTCAACGGCCAGCGCATCGTGTCGTACGGCACCTCGAGCTACGGCTACGACATCCGCTGCTCTGACGAATTCAAGCTGTTCACCAACATCAATAGCACGATCGTTGATCCGAAGAACTTCAACGACAAGTCGTTCGTCGATATCAAGGCCGAATCGTGCGTGATCCCGCCGAATTCGTTTGCGCTTGCACGCACCGTCGAATATTTCCGTATTCCGCGCAACGTGCTGACGATCTGCCTGGGTAAATCCACTTACGCGCGCTGCGGCATCATCGTCAACGTCACGCCGTTCGAACCGGAATGGGAAGGTTATGTGACGCTGGAGTTTTCGAACACGACGCCGCTGCCCGCCAAGATTTACGCCAACGAAGGGATCGCCCAGGTGATTTTCCTGGAATCCGATCCTGATGATGTCTGCGAGACTTCGTACAAGGACCGCGGCGGCAAGTACCAGGGCCAGCAGGGCGTTACCCTGCCTAAAATCTAGCGCGCGTGAACCAGTTTTATCCTGCCGATGCCGCCGGCCTCTGTGCCGTGCGGCTGCCGCCATTCTAGGGAGTACGGCATGAAATTTCATTTTCCGGTCATCGTCATCGACGAGGATTTTCGCTCCGAGAACGCGAGCGGGCTCGGCATACGCGCGCTCGCCAAGGCGATCGAAGACGAGGGCATCGAAGTCATCGGTGTGACGACTTACAACGATCTTTCGCAGTTCGCACAGCAACAGTCGCGCGCCTCCGCGTTTATCCTGTCGATCGACGACGAGGAATTCACGCCGGGGCCCGAGATCGACCAGGCGGTGCTGAATCTGCGCGCTTTCATCGAAGAGATCCGTTTCCGCAACTCGGAGATCCCGATCTACCTCTACGGCGAAACCAAGACTTCGCGGCACATCCCCAACGACATCCTGCGCGAGCTGCACGGTTTCATTCACATGTTCGAGGACACGCCGGAGTTCGTCGCCCGCCATATCATCCGCGAGACGCGTACTTATCTCGACGGCCTGGCGCCGCCGTTCTTCCGCGCGCTCACCGATTATGCGCAGGACGGTTCCTACTCGTGGCATTGCCCGGGACATTCGGGCGGCGTGGCCTTTCTCAAGAGCCCGGTCGGCCAGATGTTTCACCAGTTTTTCGGCGAGAACATGCTGCGCGCCGACGTGTGCAACGCGGTCGATGAACTCGGGCAGTTGCTCGATCACTCCGGGCCGGTCGCGGCGTCCGAGCGCAACGCGGCGCGCATATTCAACTGCGACCACCTGTATTTCGTCACCAACGGCACCTCTACTTCCAACAAGATGGTGTGGCATTCGACGGTGGCGCCCGGTGACGTCGTTATCGTCGACCGCAACTGCCATGTGTCGATTTTGCACGCCATCACGATGACCGGTGCGATTCCCGTGTTCCTGATGCCGACGCGCAATCACTTCGGCATCATCGGCCCGATTCCGCTCGAGGAATTCCGCTGGGAAAACATCGAGAAAAAAATCAAGGCCCATCCGTTCGCGCGGGAAGTGAATACCAAGCCGCGCGTGCTTACTCTCACGCAAAGCACTTATGACGGGGTGGTCTACAACGTCGATACCATCAAGGAGATGCTCGACGGCAAGGTTGATACGCTGCACTTCGATGAGGCGTGGCTGCCGCACGCAACGTTCCATGATTTCTACCGCGGCATGCATGCGATCGGCCAGAACCGGCCGCGCTGCAAGGAGTCGGTGATTTTCTCGACGCAGTCGACCCACAAGATGTTGGCGGGTCTCTCGCAGGCATCGCAAATCCTGGTGCAGGACAGCGACACGCGCAAGCTCGACCGCCACAGTTTCAACGAGGCTTACCTGATGCACACCTCGACTTCGCCGCAGTACGCGATCATCGCGTCGTGCGACGTCGCCGCGGCAATGATGGAGCCGCCGGGCGGCAATGCACTGGTCGAGGAGTCGATACTCGAAGCCATCGATTTCCGGCGCGCGATGCGCAAGATCGACGACGAGTTCGGCGATTCGTGGTGGTTCAAGGTGTGGGGGCCGGAGCAACTGGTCGAAGAAGGCATCGGCAGCCGCGACGACTGGATACTGAAATCCAACGACCGCTGGCACGGCTTTGGCGATCTCGCGTCCGGCTTCAATATGCTCGATCCGATCAAGGCGACCGTCATTACGCCGGGGCTGGATGTGTCGGGCGCGTTCTCCAATCCCGGCATGCCCGCGGCAGTGGTCACCAAATACCTTGCCGAACACGGCATCATCGTCGAGAAGACCGGCCTGTATTCGTTCTTCATCATGTTCACGATCGGCATTACCAAGGGCCGCTGGAATTCGCTGGTCACCGAGCTGCAGCAGTTCAAGGACGATTACGACAACAACCGGCCGCTGTGGCGCATCCTGCCGGAGTTCGTGGGCAAGTATCCGCAATACGAGAAGGTGGGATTGCGCGACCTGTGCACGCAGATTCACGGCGTCTACAAGGCGAACGATATCGCGCGGCTGACGACGGAAATGTATTTGTCCAACATGGAGCCCGCGATGCGGCCGGGCGACGCGTGGGCGCGGCTCGCGCACCGTGAAATCGACCGCGTGGAGATCGACCAGCTCGAAGGCCGCATTACCAGCGTACTGCTCACGCCATATCCGCCGGGCATACCGTTGCTGATTCCCGGCGAGCGTTTCAACGCGACCATCGTGCGTTATCTCAAGTTCGCGAAGTCGTTCAACCAGAAATTCCCGGGATTCGATACCGACATTCACGGGCTGGTCGCGGACGAGACCAGCCGGCGCTCAAGGTACTACGTCGATTGCGTTTCGCTGAAGGCGTCCGGCGGATAGCCGGAACGGCTCTTATTTCCGGATCTTCTTGTTCTTCTCCATCCAGTCCTTGACGTAGCCTGCGGCTTCCCTGATCTGGTCGCTGGACATTTCCGCTGCGACTTTCTTCATGGTGTCGGGCGCGGTGTCGTCGCCCAGTTGCGCGGCGATGCCGAGCCACTGATAGGCAAGGACGAGATTCTTCTCGACGCCTTTGCCGTCCCAATACATGCTGCCAAGATCGGCCTGCGCCTGGAGGTGGCCGCGCGCCGCGGCTTCCTTGCGCAGGCGGGCGGATTCGGCGAGGTTTTGCGGAATTCCGTCGCCGCGGAAATAAATCGTGCTCAAACTGTACTGCGCGCCGGGATCGCGTTGCGCCGCCGCCAGATTCAGCCACTTGAGTGCGAGCTTCAGGTTTTTCTCGACGCCGTAGCCGCGCGCATATATCAGGCCCAGCGAAGTCTGCGCGCGTACGTCGCCCTGCTTGGCGAGTTTTTCGTACCACTGCGCCGCCAGCTTGAAATCCTGTTCTACACCGTCTCTGCCCAGGTAATAGGCTTCGGCAATCTGGCGCGTTGCCGTCTTGTCGCCGGCATCGGCGCGTATCTTCAAATCGTTAAGCGAAATGTTGTTGTCCTGGGCAACGCCCGCGCCGGTAGCGAGCGTTAGTGCAAGGAACGTAATGGCGATGGCCGGATGATTGCGCATGAATATCACGCCACGCGGTCCAGTACCGTCAGTTTATAGCTGTAGGGGTTCTTGTCATCGGCGGCATATGCCGTGACCGCGCCCGCCTTCCATTGCTGCATGTCGATTTCCGGCATATAGGTATCGCCCGCAACTTCGGCGTCGACTTCGGTCAGGTAAATGCGGTCGGCCTGCGGCAGCGCAGCGGCGTACAGTTGGGCGCCGCCGATGACGAATATCTCGTCATCGCTGCCGCACGCTGCGATGGCGCCGGCCAGCGTCGGCGTGACGATGGCGCCCGCGACCTTGTAATCAGGCTGCCGTGTCACGATCACGGTAGTGCGCCCTGGTAACAGCCTTGCGATGGATTCCCACGTGTTGCGCCCCATGACGATGTGGTGTCCCATGGTGATTGTTTTGAACATTTTTAGTTCGCCGGGCAGGTGCCACGGGATCGCTTTATTCGCGCCAATGACGCGATTTCTGGCCATCGCTGCGATAAGCGAGAGACGCCGGGGGAGAGACGAGAGGCGGGGATCAGAGCCTTCTGCCGCCTCTCGCCTCTCGCCTCTCCGGTCATACAGCGACAGGCGCCTTGATGGCGGGATGCGGGTCGTAGTTTTCAAGCGTGAAATCCGCATAGGTGAAGTCGAACAGGTTCTTGACCGCGGGATTGAGCCGCATCGTCGGAAGCTTGCGTGGTTGACGGGATAGTTGCTCGCGCGTCTGTTCCAGATGATTCGTGTAGAGATGCGTGTCGCCGAAGGTATGCACGAAATCGCCGAGCTTAAGTCCGCAGACCTGCGCGATCATCATTGTCAGCAGCGCGTAGGAGGCGATGTTGAACGGCACGCCGAGAAAAATGTCTGCGCTGCGCTGATAGAGCTGGCACGAAAGCTTGCCGTTGGCGACGTAGAACTGGAAAAACGCGTGGCACGGCATCAGCGCCATCTTGTCGAGATCGGCCACGTTCCATGCCGATACGATCATGCGGCGCGAGTCGGGATTTTTCCGTAGCTGCTCCAGCACCTGGCTGATCTGGTCGATGTGGCTGCCGTCGGGCGCCGGCCACGAGCGCCACTGGTAGCCGTAGACGGGGCCGAGGTTGCCCTGAACGTCCGCCCATTCGTCCCAGATGCCGACGCCGTTGTCTTTCAGATACTTGATATTGGTGTCGCCTTTCAGGAACCACAGCAGTTCGTGAATGATCGACTTCAGGTGCACCTTCTTGGTCGTCAGCAGCGGGAAGCCCGCGTTGAGATCGAAGCGCAATTGCGCGCCGAACACCGAGAGGGTGCCGGTGCCGGTGCGGTCGTTCTTCTTGGCGCCGTTCGTCAGCACGTGCTGCATGAGGTCGAGATAGGGGCGCATGGGCAGGATTCAGGACTCAGGATTCGGCAAGTGCGGCGCGCTGTTCACGCTGATAATTTTAATCGATATTGCTGCGGTAAGGTTTTTTGAGCATCCAGTTCACCATCGCTTCCACGGTTTCACGTTCTTTGCCAAGATACCCGTGCGCGCTGAATGCCTCGCAGGGATCCGAGCGCGCCGGATCGCCACCCTGGACCGTGATCAGGGGGAATTTCGCCACCAGCGACTGGGCGCGGCGATACGGTGTGACAAAGCAACCGTCGTCCGCATGATGCACGAACAGAACCGGCGCGCTCACGGTCGTGAAGTCAAAGCCGCTCAATCCCGGCCCCGAGCGCGCGGCGTTGAACAAGGTCGAGGTCAACACGACGCCGGCTATGCGGTCGGCGAGTTTCCGTCCCGCCGCGGCGGCCGAAATTGTGCCGCGGCTGGTGCCGACCAGAAATGCCGGCGCACCGGCATAGC
>CANJHY010000129.1:0-13808 GCA_947474275.1 Betaproteobacteria bacterium | reverse complement strand
TCGCTCGAAGTCGCGATCCTCGCCACCATACTCGCGGTGGCATTGGCATTGCCGCTGGGCACGCTGTCCGCCGTATTCAAGGACTCCTGGATAGACCACACCATACGCGTGTTCTCGATTGCGGGGCTCGCGGTGCCGTCGTTCTGGCTGGGCATGATTATCATCCTCGGCCTCTTGACGATGTTCTCGTGGATACCGCCGCTCACATTCACGCCGTTCATGCAGGACCCGAAAGCCAACCTGCTGCAGCTCATCTGGCCGGCGCTTGCAGTCGGTTATCGTTACTCGGCAGTATCGACACGCATGATGCGCTCAAGTATTCTCGAAGTGCTGCAGGAAGATTACATCCGCACCGCGCGCGCCAAAGGTGTTTATGAGCGGCTGGTGATTTCGCGCCATGCGCTGCGCAACGCGCTGCTGCCGGTGATTACCGTGATCGGCCTCGAGTTCGCATTCCTGATCGGCGGCCTGG
Source organism: Betaproteobacteria bacterium (assembly GCA_947474275.1). Classification (GTDB taxonomy): domain Bacteria; phylum Pseudomonadota; class Gammaproteobacteria; order Burkholderiales; family SG8-41; genus PALSA-1004. The sequence continues at coordinate 13,336 of CANJHY010000129.1, read as the reverse complement.
TGGTGACCGAACAGGTGTTCAACCTCAACGGCATCGGCAAATTGTTCGTGCAGGCGATTTCGCGCGGCGATTACACATTGTTGCAGGCGCTGGTGCTGCTGGTGTCGGTCGTGTTCGTATTGGTGAATTTCATCATCGACATGTTGTACGCAGTGTTCGATCCGCGCATCCGCTACCGCTGATATGTCCGCTGTCACCGCTGTTCTTACTTACAAGCTGCCCGCGCGCCGCCATCCGGTCGTGCAGTTCATTCTGCACCAGCCGCTGGGTGCGGCCGGGCTCGTCTGCATCGTCATCATGGCGCTCGCGGCTATTTTTGCGCCTTGGGTCACGCCGTACGATCCACTGGCGGTCGATTACGAAAGCATGCTCGCGGCGCCATCGTGGCAGCACTGGATGGGCACGGACTCGTTTGGCCGCGACGTGATGACGCGCGTCATCTACGGTGCGCGTACGGCGCTCGCCGTCGGGTTCCTGGCGTCTTTTGTCGGCTCCACCGCGGGTGCCGTAATCGGTGTGGTGTCGGCGTACTTCGGCGGCAAGATAGACATGATTATCCAGGGCGCGATGGACATCCTGCTGTCGTTTCCCATCATCGTGCTGGCGCTCACCGTGGTCGCCATGCTGGGCCAGAACCTGGTGTTCGGCGTTGACGTCAATCTCATCATCGCCATCAGCATTCCGATGGTGCCGCGCGTCGGCCGCGTGGTGCGCGCATCCGCGCTGGCGATCCGCGAACTGCCTTATATCGATGCGGCGCGCGCAGCGGGTTTTACCAATACGCGCATCATTTTCCGTCACATGGTGCCGAACGTGGTCGCTCCTTATCTCATCATGCTGACTGCATACGTCGCGCAGGCGATCCTGTCGGAGGCGTCGCTGTCGTTCCTCGGGCTGGGTGTGACCGAACCGACTGCGTCATGGGGCCTCATGTTGTCGGGCGCGGCGGCGGATTTTTACCAGCAGGCGCCATGGATGATCATCTTCCCGGGCCTCGCGATCAGCCTCGCGGTATTCGCATTTAACCTGTTCGGCGACAGCCTGCGCGACTGGCTGGATCCAAAAATAAAGATTTGATCTGATGACAACCATCGAAGAATTACGCAGCAACACCAAGCTCCTGATGTTCGACCAGTACGGCACAGTCGTCGACATGCAGGGTGGATTGATCGAAGTGGCGACGCCTTTTCTCAAAAGCAAAGGCTGGAGCGGCCGGCCGGACGCGTTCGTCACGTGGTGGCGACGCACGCATTTCGAGAACTCGATGATAGACGCGCTGCTTGAGCGCGAGCACATTACCTATCGCCGCATCGGCGAAATCTCCGTCGATTACACGCTGGAACGCGCGGGCATCGCGCACACCGACGAAGAAGTCAGTTATCTCGTCGCGCAAATTGAAAAGCTGAAATGTTTTCCCGACGTGCCCGCCGGCATGGCGGTTCTGCACAAGCATTACAAGCTGGCAGTGCTGTCCAACGGTGACCCCGACATGCTGGAAGCCGCGCGGCCGTACCACGGTATCGCGTTCGATCACATCATTTCGGTGGCGACCGCCAAGGCGTTCAAGCCGCACCGGGCCACCTACACGAAGGCGGCGGAAATCGTGGGTTTAGCGCCGGAGCAGATATTGTTTGTCGCGAACCACGCGTTCGACTGCATAGGCGCCAAAGCCGCCGGCATGCGCACCGCTTTCATCGACCGTCGCAAGAGGCCGTTCGGCAAGTGGCCGTATCAGCCGGATTTGATCGTCGCGGATTTCAGGGAATTTGCGGAAATGCTCAGTTAAGGGCGCCGCAAAGGCGCAAAGGCGCGAAGAAAAGACAATATAAAGCGGCAACGTTTTTCTTTGCGTTACCTTTGCGCTATTGCGACTTTGCGGCGCAGTTATTGTTTATACGGTGCGCGTGTATTTGCGCACCTTCGCTTCATCCACGTCAACACCCAGACCAACGCCCGCTGGAACTTCGGCGTGACCGTCAACGACCTTGATGGTCGCGCGCACGATGTCGTCGGCGAGGTACTGGTTTGAAATGCTGACGCCCCAATCGACGGCGGGGACGGCCGCGGCGAGATGCATCAGCGCCGCCGCTGCGATGCCGGATTCGGCGACCTTGCAGGCGAGATTCACTTTCATCTCAAGCTGCTGGCACAGCACACCGGCCGCCATCACGCCGCGCAGACCGCCGAGTTTGATGGTCTTGAGGCTGCAGCCGCGCGCGGCCTTGCGTCGATGGTGCTGCTCGAGGTCTTCGATACCGTGCAGCCCTTCATCGAAGGCGATGGGAATATTGGTTGCGGCCGCGATTTTTGCCATGCCGTCGATATCGCCGCCGGCAATGGGTTGTTCGAAAAAATCGAGTCCTGCACCATCGACCGCTTTTACATATGCAAGCGCCTGCTCGACGCTATAACCCTGGTTTGCATCGGCCGAAATCAGCAGTCCTGTGCCGAGGGCCTCGCACACTCGGCGCGTGCGCATCGCATCATCTAGCGCCGCACCGATCCCGACTTTGACTTTGAACGCGACGAATCCCGCTGCGTGTTTGGCGCGCGCCTCAGCGATATCGCCGTCTATGCTGCCGGTGCCGAGCAGCCAGAGCACCGGCACCCGCGAGCGCTTTTTGCCGCCGAGCAATTCGAATACCGGTTTGCCGGCCGCTTTGCCCAACGCATCGTGCAATGCCATTTCGACCGCCGATTTCGCCGACTGATTGTAGTACATCAGCTGGCCCATGCGCCGGCTGACCGCGGCGATGTCGGCGCCGTCCATATTCGCCAGCGATGGCGCCATGTGGCGGATCGCCGCCATCATACTCTCGACCGTTTCACCGGTCATCGAATGCGCCGAGGCGGCTTCGCCCCAGCCGGCGTGACCGCTTTCGAGTTCGACCCTGACCAGAACGTTGTCGGCGGCCGTGATCAGCACCCCGGCCATTTTCATCGGCCGCGTCATTGGCAGGCTGACGGCAATCGGCTCGATGCGCTTGATTGCCATGCCCGCGGCCGCGGTAACGATATTGCGGGAAGGCGTCGTCAGGCTGTCCACGTCAGAATCCTGGCCTATATTACTTGGTGTCTTCGATGCGCCCGATAGCCTTGACCGCGCCCGCCAGGCGCTTGTAGTCGGCATCAAAAAACTTTTTGAAATCCGGCGCGTCGCGATAGTCGATCACGACCTGCGACTTCGTCATCGCGTCGTGAAACATCGGATCCGCAACCGACTTGCGAATGACATCGCGCAATTTTGTCATGGTCGCTTCAGGCACACCGGCGGCGGTGAACAGGCCCACCCACAAATACGCTTCCACGTCGTAGCCGGCCTCTTTCATGGTCGGCACGTCGGGCAGCGCTGCCGAGCGTTTCACGTCGCTGAGTCCCAACGGGCGCAGCTTGCCCGACTTGATGTGCGGGAACACCGCGGCAAGCCCGCCGTCATGCATGTCCACGTGGCCGCCCAGAAGCTGGATCACTGCCGGCCCGCCGCCAGTGGTCGGCACGTGGCGCATCTTGATGCCGGCCGCATCCATGAACATCGCCGCCGGCACGTGGGTGATGCCGTACGGTCCGGATGACGAGAAAGACATCGCGCCCTGCTTGGCCTTGGCGGCGGCAACCAGTTCCTTGATCGATTTGATGGGGTTTTCGGTCTGCACGCAGAAGGCCAGTGGATCGGCGCTCAAGAGCGCAACAGGCACGATCTGCTCCAGCGTGTACGGCGACTGGATGCCGAACAGTTTGTCTTTCTCGGTCGCGAGATAGAGGTTGGGCGTCGTCACCAGCAGGTTGTAACCGTCGGGCGCCTGGTTGGCGACGAACGCGGTGCCGGCCGCGGCAGTGGCGCCCGGCTTGTTGAGCACCGGCGCCGGCTGTTTGTAGAGCTTTTCGATCACGGCACCCAGCGGCTGCGCGTGTATCTGGTTCATGCCGCCCGGCGGGTTCGGCACGATGAGGTTGATTCCGCGCACAGGAAAATCCTGCGCGTAGCTTGCGATCGCAATGAAACTCAGGCCGATGGTGAGCAATGCGGCGGGCAATAAACGTTGCATGATTTCTCCTCGAGGGGTAACGGGGCAGCGCGTGCAATTAACGCCACGCTTTGGCCGCACCAACGCACCGTAACCCTCAAGGCCTCGCGATGTCAACCGCCACGCCGGGCTGCAGTTGGCAATCCCGGCGTTCTCCGCTACCTTACGGCCTCACGCTTTTGCAGCGAAGTCTAATTCTCGAGGACGCAATATGTTCAACCCATTCCAGCCTTTGCAATTGATCAAGACCGAAGTCTTCATGTCGATGCCGGCCAAGTTTCGCAAGAAGTCGCGTTCGTCGTGGTCGGACCCCAACCGCCAGAATGCCGAAGTCGAATGTTTTCTCGAAGGCCCGTCGTTCGATCGCGACGGCAACCTGTGGTTCGTCGACATTCCTTTCGGGCGCATCTTCCGCATCACGCCGAAAAAAGAGTGGGAGCTGGTCACGCAGTACGACGGCTGGCCGAACGGCCTCAAGATCCACAAGGACGGCCGCATCTTCATCTGCGATTACAAGGAAGGCCTGCTGGTGCTCGATCCGAAAACCGGCAAGCTCGAAACGGTGCTGCGCACGGCGTTCAGCGAAGGCTTCAAGGGATTGAACGACCTGCACTTCGCTGCCAATGGCGACCTCTACTTCACCGACCAGGGGCAGACCGGTATCGCCGATCCGACCGGCCGCGTCTACCGTCTCGACACCAAGGGCAGACTCGACCGGCTGTGCGACAACGTGCCGAGTCCGAACGGCATCACGCTGTCGACCACCGACAAGCATGTCTACGTCGGTGTTACCCGCGCGCAGCAGATCTGGCGGCTGCCGCTAATGGCCGACGGCACGATTTCCAAGACCGGCGTCGCGGTGCAGTTGTCCGGCGGCGTCGGCGGGCCCGACGGCGTCGAGATGGATTCCGAAAACGGCATCCTCGTCTGCCAGCTCGGGGTCGGTATCTGGCGCTTCGACAGCAACATGCTGCCTACCCATCTGGTTTACTCGGAAGATCACAAGCACCATCACCTCGCGAATATCGCGTTCGGCGGCCCCGACCTGAAGACGCTTTACATCACGGAGTCATTGTCCGGCGATATCCTGATGGCAAAGCTGCCGGTTGCCGGCAAGAAAATGTTCGCGCACCAGTAGCGGATGCATACCGCTGCCTTCCGCGCCGGCGTGCGCGAAGCTCTCGGCGTGCCGGGCGCGGTACTCGGCGCAACTTATCTGGGTTTTGGTGCGCTCGCCTTCGCCAGCGGCATCCCGGTGTGGATAGTCATCGCTTCGACGATCACCATATGGGCGCTGCCGGGACAGCTCGTGATGATCGACATGTGGCAGCTCGGTGCGCCTATGATCGCCATCCTGCTCGCCGTGATGCTGACCAATGCGCGCTTTCTGCCGATGACGGTGACGCTGATGCCGGTCATCCGGCATCGCGGCAACCGGCCATGGGTTTATTACGCTGCGGCGCAATGCGTCGCCATGAGTTCGTGGATCATTTGCATGCGCCGCGGTCCGGAGATGCCACCGGAGGAGCGGATTGCATTTTTGTATGGTTTGGCGGTTGGTTTCATTTCGATCGGCGTGTGCGCTGGCGCAATCGGTTTCTACATTGCGGAGTCGATTCCGGCGGTATTGCAGATCGGCATGGTGTTCCTGGCGCCTGTTTATTTCGTCGTGTTTTTGATCGTCGAAATACGCACCCGGATGGTGGCGGTCGCGCTGGCCTGCGGCGGGCTCGCCGGGCCGCTGCTTTACCTGGTGACGCCGCAATGGAGTGTGCTTATCGCCGGGTTTGCCGGTGGCACCCTCGCTTTCGCGATCCACAAAATGCTGGAGCGCAAACATGCCTGAAGTCTGGCTCTTGCTGACAGTGTGCGCACTGGGCACTTATTTCTGGCGCGGCCTCGGCGTGCTGCTGTCGGAGCGCGTCTCGGTCAACAGCGATTTGTTCATATGGGTGACCTGCGTGACGTACTCGATGATCGCCGGGCTCGTGATGCGCATCATCGTGCTGCCGAGCGGATTGCTCGCCACCAGCCTGACCTGGCACCGGCTGCTCGCATGCGCACTCGGTCTCGTCGCTTATTACATACTGCGCCGCAATTTGTTCGTGGCAGTCTGCGTCGGCGCGGCCGCGCTGACAGTGCTCAATTACCTGCGCTAGCCTGAGCGCGACGCGAACCCGTAAAATACACATTTCGGACACGCCTTTGCCAACCATAGACGTCACGCGCGACGGCGATATCGCCACCGTCGCGCTCAATAATCCCGGCAAGCTCAACGCGCTGACCATCGCGATGTGGCGCGACCTTGCGCGCGTGCTCGGCGAGTTGTCGGCTGACGACGCGTTGCGCTGCATCGTGCTGCGCGGCGCAGGCAATGAAGCATTTGCCGCAGGCGCCGACATCGACGAATTCGTGGCCGAACGCGCCACACTCGCGCAGGCCAAGACCTATCACCATGAATACGTATATGGCGTGTTGAGAGCGGTCGGCGAATGCCGGCATCCGACGGTGGCTATGATCCAGGGGCCGTGCGTCGGCGGCGGACTCGAAATCGCGTGCAACTGCGATCTGCGGATTGCCGCAACGTCGGGACGCTTCGGCGTGCCCATCAACCGGCTGGGGTTTGCGATTGCTTACGACGAGCTCGCCGGCTTGCTTCCGCTCGCCGGGCGCGCGGTCGCGGCAGAAATCCTGCTCGAAGGCCGCGTATGGAGCGCGGAAGAGGCGTTCGCCAAAGGGCTCCTTACGCGCGTCGTGCCCGATGCCGAGGTCGAGCGCGAGGCTTACGCGACCGCACGCCGCATCGCGGACGGCGCACCGCTGGTCGCGCGTTGGCACAAGCAATTCATCCGCCGCCTGACTATTAGCGCACCGCCGCTGACCGGCGCGGAAATCGACGCGAATTTCGATTACCTCAAGACCGACGACTATCGCAATGGCATCGATGCTTTTATCAACAAGAAAAAGCCGAAATTCACAGGTCGTTAAGGGCTATTGCCGCAAAGGCGCGAAGGCGCAAAGAAGCCGCGAAGGTTTGCAATTGCTTATGAAGAGCCGCGCATCATTGAATCGACGAAAACGCGCAACTATTCCGATTATTTTGGTTCCATTGCGCCTTCGCGCCTTTGCGGCCGAATTTCTTAAAAGGTGAATCGCATGTCAGGACCGTTATCCCATATCAAAGTGCTCGACCTCTCGCGCGTGCTCGCCGCACCGTGGGCGGCGCAGAACCTCGCCGACCTCGGCGCCGAAGTCATCAAAGTCGAGCGCCCACTCAAAGGCGACGACTCGCGCGCCTATGCGCCGCCGTTTCTCAAGGATGAGGCGGGAAATGTCACAAAAGAATCGGCCTATTTTTGCGCGGCGAACCGCGGCAAGAAATCGATCACCATCAATATTTCCAAACCTGAAGGCCAGCAGCTCGTGCGCGAGCTCGCAAAAGATTGCGATGTGCTGATCGAAAATTACAAGGTCGGCGATCTCGCGCGCTACGGCCTCGGCTACGAAGACATCAAGGCGTTCAACCCCGGCATCATCTATTGCTCGGTGACGGGCTTTGGCCAGACCGGCCCCGACAAGGACCGTCCCGGCTATGACTTCATGGCGCAGGGCATGGGCGGGCTGATGAGCATCACCGGCGAGCGCGACGACCTGCCGGGCGGCGGGCCGCAGCGCGTCGGCGTGCCCATTATCGATCTGACGACCGGCATGTACGCGACCATCGCCATCTGCGCGGCGATTGCGAACCGCGCGGTGACCGGCAAAGGTCAGTGGATAGACGTGGCGTTGCTCGATTCGTGCGTCGCTTTCCTCGCCAACCAGGCGATGAATTACTTCGCGACCGGTGAATCGCCGCGCCCGCTCGGCAACGCGCATCCCAACATCGTGCCGTACCAGACGTTCAAGACCAGTGACGGTGCGCTGATCCTCGCCTGCGGCAACGACAATCTTTTCAACAAATTCTGCGACGTCGCCGGCTGCACCCACCTCGCCAAAGACCCGCGCTTCTCCACCAACGGCGAGCGTGTCAAGAACCGCGACGAAATCACGCGCCTCCTGACTGAAATTTTCCTGAAACGGCCGACGAAGGAATGGGTCAAATTGCTGGACGACGCCGGCGTCGCCAACGGCCCGATCAATGCCATCGAAAAAGTTTTCGAGGAGGCTCAGGTTCTCGCGCGCGGCATGAAAATCGAACTCCCGCACGCCGCAGCCGGCAAAGTGCCGCTGGTCGCGAGCCCGATGAAATTTTCAGGCACGCCGATCAAGCACGAAATCCCGCCGCCGGTGCTGGGGCAGCACACGGACGAAATACTCAAAGGCGTTCTGAAGAAGAATGAGGCGGAGATTGCGAAGCTGAAGGCCGGCGGCATCGTTTAACGCCTGCTTTTACAGCCACCGCCGTACCGCGGACTTGTATTTGGCGTAGTCCGCGCCGAACATGGCCGTCAAAACCCGCTCTTCCGGCTCGATCTGAAACCGGTTGATATAGAGAACAAAGGCTACCGGTCCGAACAACGCCCAGAAGCTGGAAAGGAATATCGCCCATGCGACCAGGGCGAACAGCATCCCGACGTACATGGGATTGCGCGAACGTCCGTAGATGCCCGAAAAAATCAGCGCGGACGTTGTCTCCGGTTTCATTGGGTTGATGGTCGTTTTTGCGCGCCGGAACGCGACGACGCCGGCGATGCTGATGCACACACCTGTCAAAGCGAACAATGCCGTGGCGAGCACGCGGATGAGGCCGGGGATTTCAAATGGCGGCGTCACCGACGAAATTCCCCACATCATCACTGCGACGAGGGCGGTGATGGCAGGTGGCGGAATCCTGAGTTCCAATGCCCCCATGGCGCTAAAGTACCCCCTCAATAAATTTCCACTCCGCCGGATCAACTGGCGTGATCGACAGCCGGTTGCCGCGTTGCAGCAGCTGCATCTTGGCGAGCTTGGGGTAACCCCGTAGTTCCGACAGTGGCACCAGCCGCGTTTTTTTGACCAGTTTTACATCGACGTGGACCCAGCGCGGATTGTCGCGCGTGGCTTTCGGGTCGAAGTAATCGCTCTTGCGGTCGAATTGGGTTTCGTCGGGGTAGGCGAGCTTGCTGACTTCGGCGATGCCGGCGATGCCCGGCACTTCGCAGGTCGAGTGATAGAACAGGACGAGGTCGCCGAGCTGCATCTGGTCGCGCATGAAGTTGCGCGCCTGGTAATTGCGCACACCTATCCAGGAAGTCGATTTTTTCGGCTCGCTCGCGAGATCGTCAATACTGAATTCACTGGGTTCGGATTTCATCAGCCAATAACGCATATTATTTCCTTGGTGTTCCTGTATTGTATTTAAGCAATTGAATTTTATACATATAAGCTATCGTTATCGGCTTGATTGTTCCTTGGACAGCCTATAGAATCCCACCCATAGTCCCACCCAATATCCCACCCAAGGAGCGAACATGGGAAAACTTGCCGCTGTGACCTGCGAGACTGCAAAGCCCGATACGAAGCGCGACCGGCTACTAGGTGATGGCGACGGGCTGTTTTTGCGGGTGCGACCGCACGGAACGAAAACATGGGCAATCGAATTTGAGTTTCAGGGGAAGCGCACAAAATACACCATCGGCGGGTATTCACGCGATGGTGCGCCGGGAGAGAGTATTTCAGATTGGCTACGGCATGGCCAGCAATCCCTGACCCAAGCCCGTTCGATTGCGGGTAACTGGAAAGCATCGCGGCGGGGAGGGCATGATCCGGCGGCAGAATGGGAAGCCCTGTTATCTAAAGAGCGTGGGATTGCAACAGAAAAGCAGGTGGCGCTGGAAGCCGAGCGTAAGCAACCGACGGTGAAAGAGGCTATCGAATCATTCATGCAAAAAATCATGGCCGGTAAGAAAAGCGCCCCGGCGATCCAATACCGGCTTAATCGGCTGGCGGTGATCATTGGCGAACACAAAATTCGAGACGTGACACGGCAGCATGTAATTGCGGCGCTGGATACCATCGCGGTAGGCCAGCGGGAAGGGCAAACAGCAAAGCAACTGACCGGCGAAATATTGACCCAAGCCAAGCGGTTGTGGCGATTTGCAGCGGAACGGGAATGGCTGACGGATTCGCCTATCGAGAAATTGACGCGGGCCACGTTCGACGCCAAGCCGACCAAGCGCGATGTAACCCTGCGGCTGGATGAATTGGCGGTAATCTGGCGTACGCTGGATCACCCAGAACAATGCAAGTCTGATCCTGTGACTATTGCGGCAATGAAACTGCTGATTCTTACCGGGCAGCGCGAAAGCGAAGTATGTGACGCCGAGTGGACGGAATTCGAACTGACGGCGGGGTTGTGGAAAATACCGGCGGAACGCACGAAAACAAAGCGAGCGCATCTAGTCCATCTCGCTCCGCAAGCCGTGGCAATTCTCGAAGCATTGAAACCCATTACCGGGAAAAAGAGCCATGTTTTTGCATCGCCGTTGAGGGACGGGCAAGCGATCTATGGACGAGCGGTAAACAATTCCCTGCTGACGATGTTCAAACGCGGCAAGCTGCCGAACGTATCGCGCTGCCATGTGCATGATTTTCGGCGGACGTTGATTACCCGATTGCCTGACCTAGGCTTCGAGCCGTTCTTAGGCCACAAGATTGCAAACCATGTAATGTCCGGGGTATTTGCTCATTACAATCACAACACCTATGAAGAGCAACGCAAGGCAGCACTGACAGCATGGGCGGAACGAATTGAAACGCTGACGGCTGGCGCGAACGTGACCCAATTGCAACGGGCGGCATGATGGCTTGCCTCGCCTAGCCCGACGGGGCGAAAGCCGGGAAACCCTTGCCCGGCTGGCGTGGCATCCCAATAAGGGGCATCGCGAAGGGACGCGCCATGAATGAATTACCAAAAGATGTAAGGCGGGCAAAGGCTGCTATATCGCGTGGGATGTATAGCGAATGGGCAGGTATCGCCGATAAGCTAATCTGTGACGCGCCGGACTTGGTGAGTATGTGGCGAGAGCTTGAGCGTTTGAAATGTATCGCCGATCCGCCGCCGATATGGGTGTGGCATTTTTTGCAGTCATCATTCGACGCCAGCAATTTGCCGCCATATCACTATAAATCCAAAGCGGAAAGGCGCGATCTTGTGAAAAACATAAAAACATCGGCTGATTGCTTGGTAAGGACGATCAAGGCAAATGGGCTTGACGTTAGTCTGATTCAGAATGACGGAAAATTGTTTAATGGCTTTTTCTTCTATGAGGATTTCGGCGAATCAAACAGGGCTAGTATTGATGCCGATAAAGTTAATAAATTAAGAGTATCGGAGTTGATCGAGGGATTCGCGACACGCGCAAAGGCGGAGATTGAAGAAGAGCCGATGCCCGGTAAAAAAGGCGCTAACGTCATGGCCGTTCGTTTTGTTCGCATGATCGGGCAAAGTAATCAGCGAATGTATGGCAAGCCGCTAAATACTGTGACGGCGACTGCCACGAATGCAATATTCGCAACTAGCTATACACCTAGCGATATTTCAAATCTTCTATCTCGCTGATGTTTATTGCAATCGTGGGGTAAGTTTCTTCAAGATTGCAATATAGAAACCTAGCATCGATATTTAAGCTTTGCTTGCAAATTCCCGGAGTGTCCGGGAAGCGCCTAACTCAATTTAGGAGCCAAGCATGGCCGAGCAAATTCAAAACGCACTAACAATTCTGCGCCGTCGGCAGGTTGAACAACGGGTAGGGCTTTCCCGTTCTCCCCTGTATGCCCGTATTCGCGCCGGGACTTTTCCAAAGCAGATAAGCCTTGGTGGAGGTAAGGCTGTCGGCTGGATCGAAAGCGAAATCGAAGCGTGGATAGCTGCCCAGATACAAAAAAGCCGCAAGGCTTAAGGGGCGACGATGACCACAAAAACCGCCCGTAGCAATTTTACCGCAACAAAATCCCGCATCAAAGGCTTGATAGTGACTGTGGCTTGCTGGGGATTTATTCCGTTCAAACTGGCAGATGGGCTAATTCAACGCGGAGGGTTGCGCGATGCATAACGCCATCAATGAATTCCGCGACGCCATCCGATCCGCTGGCCTGATCCCGCCCGACATGATCGAATCGGATGGAAAGTTGCATCGCTTCGCAAGCAATGGGATACGCGATGACGATGCAGGATGGTACGCCCTGCACGATGACGGTATCGCAGCGGGCGCATTCGGCGATTGGCGCAGCGGGCAATCACATACGTGGCGTGCGGATATTGGTCGCAAGCTGACCCCAGCGGAGGATGCCGCCCATCGTGCCAAGGTGGAAGCTATGCAGCGGGAGCGCGAAGCCGAAAAGTCGCGGCAACGGGCAGAATCTGCCAGCAAGGGGGCGGCAATCTGGGAAGCCGCGAAACCGGCCCCGGTGGATCACCCTTACCTTATCCGAAAGGGTATCAAGCCCAATGGCGCACGGTTGCACAATGAGGCGCTGGTTATCCCCATGCGGGCCGGTGGCGAGATGCATTCCGTGCAGTTCATTGGGCAGGATGGGAAAAAGCGGTTCTTACCCGGCGGGCGTGTTACCGCGTGTTATTTCAGCATGGGCAATCCAAAGGGTGCAGCGGCATTGTGTATCGCCGAAGGCTTTGCAACCGGCGCGACGATTCACGAAGTAACAGGTTATCCAGTGGCAGTGGCGTTCAACGCCGGGAACCTGGGGCCGGTGGCGAAGGCTATGCGAGAACGCTTTGCCGACCTTCTGCTAATAATTTGTGCCGATGATGATGTGGCAACCGAAGGTAATCCGGGAATCACTAAAGCGACCGAAGCGGCGCGATCCGTCGGCGGGTTGGTGGCAATCCCCGACTTTGGCAGCGACCGACCGGACGGAGTTACGGACTTCAACGACATGGCGCAACAGTTCGGTGCAGAAGCCGTGAGACACGCCATATCGAACGCGAACGCACGGGCGAAGGCGGAACCACAACCGGGCAACGAAAACGCGCCTACGGACGATCCTGACAGCAACGGCTGGCCGGAACCGCAACAGTTGATCGTCAAGGTGAAACCGGAACTTTACCCGCTTGATGCGCTACCTGACGCGATCCGTGCGGCGGTGGCAGAGGTTGCGGGATTCGTTAAGGCCCCCGTACCACTAGTGGCATCGTCGGCTCTAGCGGCGCTGTCGCTCGCAATCCAAGCCCATGCAGATGTAAAGCGGGCGGACAAACTGCACGGGCCTGTGGGGTTGTTTCTGCTGACCATTGCGGATAGTGGTGAGCGCAAATCGACCTGTGACGGTTTTTTCACGAAGGCGATCCATGACTATGAGGAAGCGCAAGC